>JAFEGF010000290.1 GCA_018240225.1 Verrucomicrobiota bacterium | reverse complement strand
GCCACGTCTTTGTGGGGTGTCGTTACTTCTCTCCAAGGCTTAAGATGAGATATCGTTGCGCCCTCTACTAAAAAGTCAAAATTTTTGCGTTTGTCTGTGCGAGCCTGTTCGTCAAAGCGTACGCGCAACAAATCCATTTTCAATTTTTCGAGTTCACTTGACTGAGGAGTGGCAGAGATAGCATTAAGAAGACGGCTGGCTGAATCGAGCGCACGGTATGTGTCATCGCTGGAGAAGGGACTCTGATGTGCCCATTTATTACGAACTTCCCTCAATTCGCTTACTAAACTACGATCCGCAAATCCAAGAATATTGCGAAAGATGTCGTTCCAGCTCTCCCAGATGAGTTTTAAAAGAGGAGCTGTATCCCATTCTGAAAGAGGTTTATTTGCGAGTAGTCGATCATCACCCACAAAGATGGCAGCCTGCGATTTGGCATCCGCTTTGTAGGCATTTTTAATCTCTCTTTCAACGAATGGCCCCAGTCCGGCCTTAAGTAGTTCCATTGCCTTACCGACGCGTTCAGAATTGGTAATCGCCATTACTAAAGTTCCTTAAATAAAAGATTCCTGTTTTTCCTGTTGCTGCTGTGAAAGACGGTTGATTTCTTGCCAACTCTGGATCAGAGCATTGTAAGCAAGAGCCTCTTGAGCACGCTTCTTCCTTTCACATGTGACAAAGAGACGATAGGCTAGATCGCGTGCAGCAGCGGCTTTGCTGCCTAGTTTAGCAACCAGTTTAGCGGCGGTGATCTCGCTTTCATTAAGCGCTCGGATCAAATGATGTACTGCTTCCCAAACGGTTATCCGTGATCTGACAGAAGGATCCCAATCAGCGGATAGTTCGGTCGGTTTTAGAAGTCGAACTTTGCCTGCTTTTGAAAAGGCTAGACCGAATTTGACCAAACTTTCGGTACTAATATTGGTGGATGTTGAAAGTTTCTCTGCTTCGCCGAATTCTCCTTCAGCAAAACCACAGTCTTCAAACCATGAAAGAGCCCAACGGGTAGCATCATCAAAATCATTTTCCTGTGCGCTCTGGGTTTCGTCGAGAATTTGGTTAATGAGAGATAGTGCTTCACGTACAGTCATGGCATTACCAGCTGCATCAACGACTTTGGTATAGCGGCTAAGAACTTCTACGCCTGGTCCAATAGCAGCTTGTTGAAGATCCACTGCAGCGATATTACTGCGCTTTAGATAAGAGATTGCTCGTGGCAATTCGTGCCGCAAATGGGCCAAGAATTCGCGTCGTGTAATGATTGGTGCTTCAGAACATCGGGGACGGCAGACTAACACAATGCTAGAAGTAAGAGCGTTGGTATCTATGCCGTTAATTCGATTACTTAGTTCAGAGCGCAAAGGCAAAGTTCCTGTTAGAACAAAACCAGCTCGGATCATTGCTTCTAAAAAAGTTTCCCATCCGGTACTAACAACCCCAGTTTCATTGGTGCTTTCCGACTGCTTGAATGCGTAATAGATTGTGGTAGGAAATAAGGGATGGCTTTGTTCACTAAGTCGACGCATTGCTTGACTCATTCCTTCTAGAAAAAAAGCCTCAGCTTGCTTCTTTCCACCATGACGGTAAGGGGTAGCTACCAGTTCTTGAACTTTAGGAACGCTGAGCGAGCTAAATAACAAAGGAAAGATTGGCTGAAGTGAACGACGCATCCAAGTATAGAAAAAATCGGAAAGATCTGCATAACCGATATTATCATAATATGGAGGATCTGTTGAAATAACCTTTTGAGTACTTTGTGTTTGGACAGAAGCATCGAGTTGACTCGCGTATCCAAAGATATTTGCAGGAAGTGTCCCTATTGACTTGCTTACCCAATTTATCATATGTTCAAAATTTCCACTCGATGTCGAAAATGGATTGGTTTCACAATAGTCCCAAATCATTAGAATAGCTTGTCGACCGAATGTATTACGAATTAGTTCCTTACTTGAATGCCATGAACAGACTGTTGACCAATAATCAGATGACTTATCAACAGCAAAAGTTAAATAGACAGCTAATGCATCAGCATACGCCTGTGCGCCTCTACCACCAGCATCGAGTCCCTCATCATTCTTAGGCAACCCAGCAGCTATTGCGTCTTTAAGCACCTTCTCTCGAGCTTCTAGAACTAAATCAGAAAAAGTTGTGAGTGTAACTAATTGACGTGGGGTAAAGAGGTCGGCAAAGGTGGTCAATCCATATTGAGGAGTATGGAAATCGCGCGGATTTTTTGGTAACTCTACTTCAGGTTTCCAGCTCGGTTTAGCTTGACGAGCGATCTCTTCCATCTCATGGGTTGCTGGTAAATAAATCCGTCCGTTCTTTCCCTCTGCTACTATAGCCGTTATTCGCGCTCCCATTCTTCCTGCTTTTCCTTCGGACTTGATGTGCTCACTTGTGATTGGAAAGTCAGACATAATACAACGG
>JAFEGF010000289.1 GCA_018240225.1 Verrucomicrobiota bacterium | reverse complement strand
AATGTGCGCATCATGTTCTGCGACCACAAGTAGTTGAAATCATAAGTAGCGCTCAAGTCGAAATGGCACCGTTTTTTGGAAAAATAGGTTCCCCAGCCCAAGCCCAAGTTTGCTTCCGCCATCGGTCTTACGCAAGGGCGGTTATGCATATCGTAAGAGACTTTGATGCCGCCTGCCACAAAAGGATCTTCTGAGTGGGTCACTTTAGTGAACCGAGTGTATAAAATGCTCGCTCCCACTTCGCCTTGCAGTCTAAAACCGGCTCCTAAGAGAAAATGAGCGTCGAGGCCAGCTCTAGGTCCGATTGCCCATGAGTTGAGATGGTTGTGCGAATGGACTGTGCTCGATGGCGGCGAAACGTTGAGGGCCCCTTTTAGACGGATGTTCAATGATTGCTCGATCCATGAGGTGCGCAGGCCGATAAACGGGATCAATGTCAGCATCCGTCCCGAGTACATAGGTCTTTCAACGACAGCGTCCAACCAGTCAAGCTCGAGGTGCCATTTTGACGAAAGATGTCTGGCCGCTATCCCTTGACCTTGAGGAGATGCTTGATAAAACCAGTCGGTCAAGTACAAGGCGCCGATCCCATTGCCAGCGCTTGGCGCCGACTCTGATTTTGTGTTCAGAAGATGCAAACGGGTATAGTCGACTTTGAAGACCCAATTATCCGGATGCAAGTTGAAGCCGAGGCCGACTTTAAAGCCCGATGAATATTCGAAATTTTGAAAGATGGTCTTGCCTTCATGCTTAGAAGGGATGACGAGGTTTGTACCGCTGATGTAGGCGGCAGAAGTTGCTAGGTCAAGCCCGTCTTCTCCGGCAAACCAATAGATGTAGGAAGCTGTCGTAATGAGGTGCCAGGAATGGTTCGGTTTAATCGAAGCGGGATAGTTGTACCCCTCCGGTGTGCTTGAATCGAGGCTCTTATCTCCGCGCTCAAAGGAGGAATCGGTTTGCGAAGGGCTTATGTTGGTCTGCGCTGGCTGACTGTTTCCATCGCTAGGGGATGGATTTACGCTGAACATGTTAAAATAAGCCAATAACGGGATTATGGTTAGCATTGGGACTCCCCATTAGGTTTGAGAATTTAATTTGGGATATACACAAAAGAGGTTTTGTCGAATATCAATTTTAATTTGCTTGCGGGCAAATCACTTAAGGAAATAATTTTTGAAGATGAAAAACTCCAACATAAGGAATGGTCTTCATGAAACTGTTTCGAAATCTTATCTTAGCAAGCATAGCTTGTTGTGCAACGGCGCTTGCAGCCAATCCTAATCCGCCTGTTTGGCCTGCAAATGTCTACGTGTTCACGCAGTTGATGTCACCGGTGATCATTCAAAGCACAATCGATGGAGTATTTGCAACGAACGGGGGGCAGGTGCCTCCTGACAATGGACAGTTTGTCAACCAGGGCTATGCATTTCTGTTTGCGCCGGGGACATATACCTCAACGAATTCTTCAGAGGGCTACAGGATCGGGTATTATACTTCGATCATGGGGTTAGGGGAGAATCCAGGAGATACCATCATTAACAGCGTTTCTTGTCCGCAAGGGAATCCTGATTACATGGTAGGAGCACTCAACACTTTTTGGAGGTCTGCCGAAAACTTTAAGACGACGACGCCTGGCGTTTGGGTGCCGACAACTGCAGTCGGAATGACATGGGCGGCCTCTCAAGCATCTCCATTAAGGAAAATCCACTTGGATGGAACGCTTTATCTGTTCCAGCTTGCCCTTCCGGGATTTCAAGGTGGATTTTCGAGCGGCGGTTTTATGGCCGACTGCAAAATTTCCGGGGATTTGATGAACCAAAGCGCTGTTGTTTCAGGATCCCAGCAGCAATGGATCACTCGAAACACCGATATGACTGTGCCAAGCGGATCGGTGTGCAGTGGCGTTTCCCCTTGTCCTAACTGGTCTAATGGTGTGTGGAGCCAGGTCTTTGTGGGATGCAATGGCGCACCTGCCAGCCATTGCAGCAACTGTCCAACTGGAACGCCGCCGTGCGGATGCCTGAACTGCACAGATCCATCATGTACGGCCACCTGCACTGGAAATCCATATACGACTGTCGCTGCGACGCCGATCATTGCTGAAAAACCCTACATTACCACTGATGCTGGAGCAGGGAGCTACAAACTCAAAATTCCCCAAATCGAGACGAACAAGATAGGCACATCGGAAGACAATAGCACCCCAGTGGTATCTGTCGACTTTACACAGGTCTATGTCGCAAGGGCATCATCTGATACTGCGGCAACGATCAACCAGCAGATCGAAGCGGGCTACCATGTGATCCTGACTCCAGGAACTTATAACCTGACCGACTCGATCCAGATCAATAAACCGGATATTGTTGTCCTTGGCATCGGATTCCCCATTATCATTTCTTCTACAGGAAAACCTTGCATTGTTGTCGGATC
>JAFEGF010000028.1 GCA_018240225.1 Verrucomicrobiota bacterium | reverse complement strand
CTACTTTTTGATCCAAATGACGGGGTTAATATCAGCTCTCGTATATTGACCCCGTCATTTGGATCAAAAATAGGCCAAAATAATCCCAAAAATCGACGAAGCCATATTACTGGGATAGGTTCTTATGCATAAATTCTATTGGATCATTATTTTTTCATCCTGGATGACAAGTGCATTTGGGACTTTTGATAATCTTCCGGAACCTTATCGAAATGCTGCTTTGCTCCCATTTTCTCCTCATGGCTGGTATCTCAACGGGCCTCAATTAGAAATCTTGATACAGCAGCATAAGGTCCACGATATCATTGAGGTTGGGAGCTGGCTCGGACTTTCGACGCGGCATATGGCATCTCATTTGCCCCAAGGCGGTAAATTGTATGCGATCGACCACTGGCTCGGTTCTCAAGAACATCAGCCCGGCCAAGAGCATTGGAGGCCAGAACTTAGCATGCTCTATGAATATTTTCTTTCCAACGTCATTCATGCAGGGCTTGCCGATAAAATCATTCCTATAAGGATGGACAGTTTAGCTGCAGCAAAAACGTTGGACCTTCAAGCAGACCTCATCTATATCGACGCGAACCACGAGACTAAGGCCCTTTACGATGATCTCGTCGCATGGCACCCTCATCTGAGGGCTCAAGGAGTCCTTTGCGGGGACGACTGGCACTGGACGTCGGTTCGAGCTGCTGTTGAAGCGTTCGCCCAGGAAAAAGGATTAGCCGTTTTATCCACGGAACACTTTTGGTGGTTATCTCCCTAAAATCATTTACTTCTTTTATGTTGTGGACAAATTTTCAAATCCGCAGTCTAGTTCAAGAATTGATCGCGAGGCTGGACAAATGGACGCATTCCATCGCAAATCTTCAAATCCCTATGCATCTCTTGATCTGACTGGCTCAAGCTTAGGCAGCATCCCAGAAGAGATATTTGATCAAATTCATTTAGAAGAAATATGGTTCGATGATAACCAAATCAGCGAAATCCCCAAGGGCATTGGTCAGTTAACATCTCTAAAACATTTGAGCGTTTATAAAAACCGGCTCTCTTCTCTTCCTGCCGATCTGTTTCAAATGACTCGCCTCGAAAAGATCAATGCGAGCGTAAATCAGCTCTCTTTTCTATCGGAAGAAATTGGAAATCTTGAGAATTTATTAGTCCTCGATCTCAATTACAATGATTTAAAGTCTCTCCCGTTAACGCTTGGCAATCTGCAAAAGTTGCGTTTTCTCTTATTGGCAAGCAATGGATTAACGACTCTTCCCGACTCTCTTTCCAAGGTTGAAAGTTTGATGTATTTGAATATCACGCACAACCAATTTTCTACCCTCTCTTCATGGATTGGACTCTTAAATAATCTCATCGAATTGCGTATGCAAAATAATGCATTGTCCATGTTTCCTGAATCGATTGGGAACCTCAAGAATTTAAAAGAGCTCTACGCCATGAACAATAAAATTTGCAGGCTCCCTTCTTCCATTGGCAAAATCAAGACTCTCAGAAAACTGATGCTAGAGAACAATTACCTTGAAGAGATTCCAGAAAGCATCGGAGATCTGCAAAACCTAAAAGAACTCGACCTGCGAACAAATCAATTAACCCATTTGCCATCTTCAATTGGCCGATTGACGTCGCTTCGGCTTTTGGATTTAAGAGATAATCAACTGAGTCAACTGCCTGAGGAGATCCAAAATCTTACCAGCCTGGAAAAAATCGATGTCAGACTCAATAAAGCCTTGAAGATTCCAACCTGGATTTCTGAACTCGAAAAAAGAGGATGCATCGTCTACTCCTAAAAAAGATCTTCTTTGTGTTGTGGACAAATTTCAAACAGACGGTCTAGACTCAAAAATTCAAGTGGAGAATCTTATGCACAAAAGACCTAGGCGCAATCGCAAAACTCCTTCTATTCGATCGCTTGTTGAAGAGACCATTTTACGCCCAGCAGACCTTGTCGCCCCTTTTTTCGTCCTTCCCGGACAAAACCAAAGAGTTCCCATAACGAGCATGCCTGGGGTTGAACGACTTTCGATCGACCTCATCCTGCGCCAAGCGGAAGCGCTGCATACAGCCGGCGTGCCTGCTATAGGCCTATTCCCTGTGCTGGGATCTGAAAACAAAGATCTGCAGGCATCGGCAGCATTGGATGAAGATGGGCTTATCCCTGAATCGGTCGCCATCTTAAAACGGGAGATCCCTTCTCTATGCGTCATTACCGACCTTGCCTTAGATCCTTTTACCTCGCACGGCCACGATGGGGTTGTGAATGACAAAGGGGAGGTGCTCAACGACGCCACCGTCGAAATCCTCGCTAAGATGGCAGTCGTCCATGCACAAGCTGGAGCCGACCTGGTCGCTCCAAGCGATATGATGGACGGCAGGGTCAAGGCGATCCGCTCCTTGCTCGATGAGAACAGGCATCATGACGTCGGCATCCTTTCTTATACTGCAAAGTATGCCTCAAGCTTATACTCTCCTTTCCGCGATGCTTTGGGTTCGCAGCTCAAGTTCGGAGACAAAAAAACATATCAAATGAATCCTGCAAATATCCGGGAAGCTCTTCTGGAGGCAACCCTTGACGAAGAAGAAGGCGCAGACATGCTGATGGTCAAACCTGCCTTATTCTATCTGGATGTGATCTCCCAGATGCGCGCACATTCGCACCTGCCCATCTGCGCCTATCACGTTAGCGGCGAATATGCGATGGTGATGGCAGCCGATGAAAAAGGATATTGCGATGCCAATAAAGTGTTCTACGAAGCCCTGCTCAGCATCAAACGCGCCGGCGCCGATTTTATTTTTTCCTATGCAGTGCCAAAGGTGCTCAAGCTGATCAGATCTTAGTACTTGTTTTCCCATCTCCAATAGACAGCGGTGCATCCATCTACAGGAATTTTATTGGGAAAATCGATCCTTTCGATTTGTGATTCGATCGAATAATCAGGAAATGAGATCCTTGCATCTTGAATTGCAGCCTGTGCTAAACGAAAATCTTCATCCGAAATTTTCCCATCGTAATAAAAGTTGGAGATCAACTTCCTTTGATGAGGATCTATCCTTACTGTTACTAGTCGTAAAGAAGGCGTAACCTTACCCAAAAGAGCTTCTTGCATATCAAGTTGAAAGATATAAAGAGGCCAAATGTCCTCTTCAATAAAAAAAGATCGATTTTCCCGATTAATCTCTGGTAGGACAGGCTCTTTTCTTAAATAAGCTAGCTTGCCTCGAACCGGTATCTTTTCTGGATAATCTAGCCGATAAGCAATATCGCCTGTAACATAGTTGAAAGGATCCATATCAATTTCTGCAATTGCAACCGTTGCTAGCGTGCGCAGATCATTTGATATCTCTCCATCGTAGAAATAAGCAACAAATAGTTCCGTATTTTTGGAATCAACATCAACAAGAACAGCTCGCAATTGTGGAGCAACGGCATTCAATAAGGAACTTTGAATGCTCAAAAGAAGCTTATAAATGGGTGGTAATGGATCTGATATCATTAATGATTCCCCTTCCTAAGAGTCGGAACAATATGAAGGCCTTCCTTAGCATAATGAATTTTGCCCCATGTAGTGAAGGTTTTGTCCCCTGTTTTCTCATTTACTGCATATCCAATAACCTCTTCAAAATTAACAAGTTCTACATAATCTGGCATTCCTGGAATATTGCCTTTGCTTCTTATTCCTGTACCGGCATATTGCCGAATCAATCGTTCAGGTTCAGGATGCTGGAAAATGCTCGGGTGGTTACCCCGACTTACAAGTTCCTCATAATTTCGATGCCCTTCAATATGTTTTCCTTGCCTATCTGCATGAAATTTCAAATTTGCATTCTTTAATACCTCTTCGCGATGCGCAAAAAATTTGCCTGCCTCTTCACGAATTGCACCCGAGCTTTTTGACGAAGCCAGCGCCTCCAAAGTCATCATTTGGTTAGCTTTTTTCAATTCGCAAAAGGCTTTGATTGACTGCATGGAATATTTGCACAGCAGGATATCTGTTCCATACTGGCCAACGACCTGGCCAATTAATTTCCCTTTTTCAAAATCGGTTAGCGTGTCGTAATTAGTACATAGCTCTTTCAGTTCAGGAACTAATTCTTGCGCTACTTCAAAGGAAGAATGACTTCGAATAAATTCAATGCACTGCTTGGCAGCATTTACAAAAGATTGTGATGCTCCGATTGGGTCGGAAGAAAAGGCCCAGAGCCCATTGCCTAATCCTCTCATTGAACTTAATACCTCTGGAATAAATTCAAGAGTAGCTGAAATCCCTTTCTCAACGATTCCAATTGCAATTCCCGAACTCATTTCAGATACCAACTCCCAAGGATCGGCACTTCTTTGATATCCCGATTCGAGATAGTCAGCTATCGCTTGATCAAAATTGCCTAATTCAAAATAAGAAGCAGCCCTTTCAAAATAAGCATCCTTTAGGGCAGGATCTTTCCGAATCGCTTTCGTAAGAGCAACAATCGCTTCGCCATGCAGGGAAAATTCTGAATGCACTTGGCCCTGCAGAAGGTATAGTTTAGAGATCAGGTCATCTCCTAGATCTTTTTCCTCTGCAAGATCGATTAAAGACTGAACCTGTTTAAATGCCTCATCGAACTCTTTTGCAATAAAATGCTCCAAAGCAGATCGAAATTTTACTCCTTCATGTTGATGATGCTCGAGACACCAGACAAAAATATCTTTAAATAACGCATCGATCTCTTCAATGGCCTTCTCCAGTATTGCTCTTTTGCCTTGATAGCTAGTTGCAAATTGAGATATCTGTTTCCTTGCAGTTGCTATGTCCGATTTTAACAACATGATCGAAAGATCAATATCACTCATGCCGCCAGTGTAAGTGCCCCAATCAAGAAGATTTACCTCGCCCTTGTAGATCTTCACACGTCCATATTTCGTCTGATCAATTTTTTTCAATGTCGCAAACAGGTCTTTCAGTCGATTATAATTCAATTGTGGAGCATTAAAATGATAGAACCGAAGGTCTTCTTGAAGAGCCTGAGCTGTTGTCTGAAAATCAGAATAGGAGCGGATACTAAAGATGTTGAATTGAGGAACCCCATCGCTTCTCCATCTGGCATCATCTGACCGCCAGTCCCAAGCAGCATAATAATAATTCCCTCTACGTTCCCAAGGATCAAGTGTTCTGACATACAAAGAGTCATCTAAAATACGGCATTTGCTAAAAACGGAGTCTATTGCCTGCCTAAAAAGATAGGCTATCGCTTTCATGTCAGGATCTCCTCGGGTTACATCACCGCACCCTTTCGAGCATTCGATCGTCATCCCTCCATAACAAACAGTTTTTAGTTCATCTGAAACCTCAGACCAGACAATTAACGGTATGAGCAGAAACGATAGAAAAATATGCAGCATGAAGCCCTCCCTTCGAAAAATCATCCGGATTTGCTGCTAAAGGTTATAAATGAATAATTTTAAGAAGCGCAAGCAATAATCTCGACTTTCCAACTCTCTTAATAGTTATACCGTTCTTTCTCCAAGGTCCAGTAGAGCTGCTTGCCAGTTGCAGCCCGCGCGCCGACATCGCGCAGCCACGCCGACATCGCATAGCTTAAATAGGTGCGGCTACTCTGTTTCAAGAACATATCGAGCGGCAGGCTGAAGATAAAGCCCTTGTCGTAATAAGTGTGGCCGTTGACATGGTCGTGACCATTGGTGACCGTATACCAAAGGGCAAAGCGGAGCCCGCTCTTGAAATACCGCCCCACCTCAAATCTCGCCCCCTTGTCTTTGGCAAGAAACTTCCCTGCTGTGATCAGAAGGTCCATGTTCAACGGCTTGAAATCGTAGTACAAATCAAGAAAATACTGGATCCCCACAAATGGGATGTTCCGAAGGTGCCCATCGCGATACTCGCGAACGGTCCGGGAGAATTTGATCCCATGATACTCCCTTTTCATCACTGCCGCGAACTCGAGTCCGACCGCCCAGTTGGAACCGACTGGGTAATAGAGGATTTCTGTAGCTGCGCCGCCGTACGCCGGTTCAAAATAGCCTGCAGCAAGACGATAGTACCACCCCTTATTGAAGCTCCAGCTGCGCTGCAAAAATGCCTGCTCCATGGAAAAGGAGTTTGCTTGATAATACTTCATCGAATCTGTCCGTACGTTCGGCAGTTTCGATGGGTTCAAGCGGTCGGGGCTTCCAAGTCCCGACATGCTTGAGGCCAGGGCATAGCTGATGGTGAACTTGTAATACACCTGATTAAAAATGTAGCCTTCCGGATAGGCCACTGCGCTTAAGTTGTATTTAAACTTTCCTGAAGCCGCGCCGAAGAAGGTCAGCAGCCGCGGCAAGACCGTGAATGTCCAGATCGGCTTTTTCCTTTGAAAGAGAAGGGCGGCGTCATATTCGCTGGGAGTTGGCGGAGGATCTTTCATCGGACCGACGGTCGCAAGCTCAAAATCGCTGATCTGTCCTAATCGCCACCTGCGCAGGTCTTCTGTCCGGAAATAATAGGCCTGGCAGGGGACCGCGTCCGCTTCGATGACAACGATTACTGATTTGATATTGGAAGGGGTCAATGCCGCAAGCACATGTTCGACGCGCAAACGGACAACCTTCTCTTCCCGGTAGCGGTTGTTGACCACCTTGAGCCATAGGGTCCTGTTGCCCTCGGCATCAAATATCAAGAACGCTGTATAAAGGTCTAGGCCCTGATCGCTTAATGCATAGGTGAGGTCTTGGACAAATTCTTCTTCCAGCCGATGCGTCCCTAAAGGCTCTGTATCAACGGGAGATTGATAAGTGCTGGGATCGTCCACTTTTGGAAATAACCCCTGGGATGAACCGATCGGATAGCGCAAAGACGCCGAAGCTGCGACATCCGTTCCTCTGATACTGCTGACCGAGAGCTGAAGAGTGTCCCACCCGACAAAAGAGATCCCTCCGTTGATCCTTGATTTGACCTTTCTGCCGCTGGGATGTTCATGAGGATGTTTTTTATAGTCCGTGGCATCGTATTCAGCAATAAAGGAAATATCTTTAAGGAGCGGGGTCTTTAAATTGCGGAAAGGAGACCAGGCTGCGCCTCCGAAAAAACCCTTGAGCCGTTTTTTTCCCCATCCGAGAGTGCATTCCAGGTTCCAGTCTAAAAACTGTTTTGTCATCACGACATATTGGGAATTGAACCTCTTGGTCCCAATGAAATCATCGGCTCCCACTGCGATCGTCGGCAGCATTGGAAAGCCATCTTGAGGGGTCAGGATCCCGATCTTGATATTACCGATCCTCTCGGCATCATCTCCAAATCCTTCGTGGCCGAAGTTCGGCTCAGAGACCCCATTGTACACTCGGTAGTTGGCCGACAGTTCGACCCTGTCTAAAATCTGAAAGTTGACCCCATAGATTGTATACGGAGGCACATAAGCGCCTCCAATCCCGACTACGCCCGACTTTGGCATTCTGCCCGATGGCATCACGAAATAACCGCCGACCATGGAATAGTTATAGAAAAAGGGGAGCTGGTCGTTGACTAGCTTGGTGATCTTATCGACAAGTTCAAGGTCGCGAAAAAGCGAGTCGTTGTAAGTTTGATCAAACAGGTCGTTAGAACGGCTTGCAAACAGAGGCGATGCATCCTCTAATCGAGGCTCTAGAGCCGCTTCTTCTGTTTGCGCAAAGAGCAAGCCAGCGGGAACAATTAAGAAAAAAAGGTGTGTAAAAAAATTTTTCAAGGCGCTTTTTCTTGTCAGCAATGGAAATCGAAGGGTCAAAATTAAAGAGAAACTTTGTTTTTTGCAAGAAGAGGAGCTGGCAGGCTGTTACTTGAGGGCTAGCAACAAAGTTGCAAAGTCGAGTTGAAGATAAATGATGCGCCCTCTATACTGCCCAATGCAACAGATACATATTTTCAATTTTTGGAAGCTTTAGAAGATTATGCTATCCCACGCGCAGGAAGGTTTGGAGAAATTGGACTCTGCGAGACACAGCCAAATCGAAGCATTGCGTTCCGACAGACGAAGCCCTTCCCTTAATGGGAAGGGTGAGGATGAGGATCGATTAGGCAAAGTCGGAGCCACTCCAATTTTTCCAAACTTGACGAAGCGCGGGACAGCTTGCCATCTTCAAACAAATCAAGGAATGCAGATGAGTTACCTTAAGGATTTTCAAACTCACATTGCCAATCACGACTATCCGGCATTTTTAAAACTATGGGAAGAATACTGTTCAGGCGACGAGGTTGAAGGCGAGGAGCTCCGCGAAATCCTGAGATCGGTCAAGGGATCTGACATCGCCGAGCCTTTCGGCCGCCACGTAGAACGCATCCTTCCTCTTTGGAAGAAGCTTCCGACCTCCGATGTGTCCCATGAGGTCCTGAAGCTGATTTTGGACATTCAGACAACTAACAACGAAAACTATGCCCAGCTCGCTTACAACCACCTTCACGAGCGGTATTCCGACCACAAACATTTCAACGAAAAGATCCGTTTGATCGGCTTGCGCAGCAAAGAAAAATTCCAAGGAGCAATCAGCAACTATGAGCTGCTGACCCACATGGAAAAGGGCAACTTCGTCTTCCATACCGGAGGCTGGGGCGTTGGCGAGATCTGCGATGTTTCTGTAGTCCGAGAACAATTGGTGATCGAATTCGATTACGTTCCTGGAAAAAAGGACATCTCTTTTGCGACCGCTTTTAAAACACTGATCCCGGTTCCAAAAGATCATTTTCTCGCCTTGCGGTTTGGCAACCCCGATCTTCTGGAGCAAAAGGCAAAAGAAAATCCTGTGGAAGTCATCCGGATGCTCTTGCGCGATCTAGGTCCCAAAACGGCAGCAGAGATTAAAGATGAGCTATGCGAGCTCGTGATCCCTGCAGAAGAATGGACCCGATGGTGGCAGACGACGCGCGCCAAGGTCAAAAAAGACACGATGATCGAAACTCCGGAAGAACTTCGGGAGCCTTTCCGCATCCGCCACAGCGAAGTGACGCACGAAGAACGCTTGCAAAAGGTCCTTGAAAACAAGCCTGACGCAAATACGTTGATCCAGATGGTCTATTCCTTCCTGAAAGATTTCCCTGAAACGCTGAAGAACAGCGAGTTCAAAACTACCCTTTTGAACAAGCTGAAGGAAATGCTCGCATATCCTGAGCTCACCCACGCTCAAGAGCTGCAAATCCATTTCTTTCTTCAAGATTTGCACGCTTCAAAAGAATCGACCCAAATCGCTGAAGTGATCAAAAAAGCATCTTCCATTGAGGAACTTGTGAATGCGATCATCATTTTGAGCTTTAAAAAGCGGGCCCTGACCGAAGTGCATCGCATCCTGCCGCAATGGAAACAGATCTTCCTCGACTTGCTGTTTAAACTTGACCAAGCGCCGCTGCGCGACTATGCGCTTTCAGAGCTGATCGACGGCAAAGCGGATCAAGAGCTCAACGCAAAGTTCGATGAACTTTGCACTTACCCTGCTCGCTATCCAGATGTTTTCCTTTGGTACTTCCAGAAGATGATGAGTCAAAAAGAAGTTCCTTTCAGCGATAAGGCGGGGAAAGTCCGTTTCTTCGAAGGGCTTCTTATCCTGTTGTCAGCTTTGGAAAACGACACATCCCATCGCGACCTAGTGAAAAAGATCCATGCGATCATCTCAAACGGCAGATACGCTATTGTCCGTCAAATCATGCAGGATGCGACGGTCGATAATGTCAAAGAATTCCTGCTTCTGGCAACCAAATGCCATTCTCTTAGCGACCATGACCATAAGATCTTAAATTCACTTGCTGAAGTAGCCCATCCAAGCATTGCCAAAATGCGTAAAAAGTCGGACTCCTCCAGCGGAGAACCTCAGATCATTTGGACCACGGCGGAAGGATTTCAAAAATTGCAGCAAAAGATTCAACAGATTGCAACCGTCGAAACGGTTGAAAATGCGAAAGAGATTGAAATCGCTAGAGCCCACGGCGACTTGCGCGAAAATGCCGAGTTCAAAGCAGCTCTGGAAAAAAGGGACCGGCTGCAGTCTGAGCTCAAGTTTCTATCTGAGCAGCTTAATCGCGCCCGCGTCATCGGTAAAGAAGATGTTACTACTGATGAAGTTGGGATTGGCGCTATCGTCGAATGCCAAAATTCCAAGGGACAGAAGATGACTTACACGCTTCTTGGTCCTTGGGATGCCAACCCAGACAAAAACATCCTTTCCTTCCAATCCAAACTTGCCCAAGCGATGACTGGAAAAACCATCGGCAACACGTTCAAGTTCCAGGATGAAGAGTACACCATCACTGCAATCAAGAGCTTTTTAGCTTAAAAATTCGCATGAGAGGCAGTTTTGCAACTGCCGCGAGAAGCTTTCCAACCGAGTCCAGGTTAAAACCCTGGACTTTGTTTTTTGCCAAATTTCAATTTTTGAATCCCTCTAAAAATATATTTCAAAGAGCGTTTCACGGGCAAACAGACAAGTTATATTTTTAATTAATTCGATTATCTAAGAAACTCTATAGACAGATCAATCGCATATTGATCTCCAATTAGACTCCCTGTAAACTACTCCAAATTAATTAAACCCAGTGTTTTCCATGATTACTAATGATTTAAATTGTTCCAGAGAGATGCCGCCTGAACTGCCAGCAATAGAAAATCCTGTTGTAAATAGGACCCATTCGAACCACGCCGTGCGCTTGCAGGTGAACGCCGCCGACACGTTAAGCCCTCAAGCTCCCCTTCAAGGAGTTGCTAATTGTTTTAGCGCCATGTGGAATGCACTCGTCGGTTTTTTTACGAGCATTTGGAACTGTTTGTGCGGCAAATCGATCGAAGGGACGCCTGCACCAACCCGCGCCCCTCTCACTCCTGAACAATTAACCCAGCTGAGAGCGACGCAGCCTAGGGACCAAGCCTTTTGGCAAATAAAAATGGCTTCGCCCATTAGAGACGCAAGCTTGATGCCCGGAGACGCCAATTTTGTCGACTTAAGCGGACGTTTAGCCCGTCCAGGAATATGCGATGCACTCGATATGAACCGGATTCCGCAAATCGGACAATATGGGACACACTATCCTATAATGCCCCAGTTGTTAACTGTCAAATTACCCATCAGACAACTACACCTATTTCCCGAGGCCATCAGAACCGAATTCGCTAATTACGATGCAGAACACCTAGATCTCTACCTCATTGTTTGGCGAGATATTCCAACAGTAGCAGAAAACCAAGCAGAACGGGGAAAGCGGAATGTCATTTACCATCCTGTTGCATTTCCAAATGCTATGTATGGCGAGACCCACAACCACAACCTATCTATGGGCGTGTTTGAACCAGATGGAATCGACACCTCAAGAGGTCAGCAAAACAGACTTCTTCCATTAAATCAATTTGGCATACAGAACGTGCACATCCATCCCCATTTCGAACAGGACGCGATTGCAGCCATGGCCGTCTCTCCCGACGTTGCCCGCTTTTACACCGATCCTGCAAGGACATCGAGTTCGTTCTATAGCGCTTGTAAATTTCCTAATAACCGAGCTGCTGCATTTTTGGGAGTTGTTCTTAATACCGATCCAAATTCAATCGAGTCAGCGGCGCTGTCCGATTCGCTAAGACGTCCAAATGTGACCTTGCAAGAATATAAAACAAGCATAGAAAACGCTCCGATTGAGAGGTCTCTGGCGGATAAGATCACCCAGCTGCTCACGTTCTATACAGGCGAAGCTGGTTCTTAAAAAGACAAAATCTAAGAGACTGTTAATGAATTTAGGATTACCTCTCGAGATATTTGCCTCTTTGAATTAGAAACGTTGCAAAACACCCTGGTATAATGCCATTCAACCTGCTACGATGAAAAGCAGATGCATCCCCCCTAAACTCGGAAGTTGATCATGGAACTTGTCATTGGCAGCCGTAATATCCATAAAATCCGCGAATTCCGCGCTATTTTAAAACCTTTTGTTAAATTCGATCTGCTTAGTCTGATCGATTTTCCCCAATATTCTCCACCAAGCGAAACAGGCGCAACGTTTGAAGAAAACGCGATCACGAAGGCTGTCCATGCAGCAACTGAACTTCAGCGTTGGGTGATTGCGGATGATTCAGGGATCGTCATCCCCGCATTAAATGGAGCTCCAGGTATTTATTCCCGGCGCTACGCAGGCGAAAATGCCACAGACAAGGAAAATCGTCTCAAGCTTTTGAAAGAGATGAAGCATCTGGATGACGCTTGCCGCCAAGGTTACTTCGAGTGTTGGATAGCGTTAGCATCGCCCCAAGGTCTAAAAAAATGTGCAAAAGGGGTTTCAGAAGGGACGATCACCCAAGAAGAAAAGGGAAGTTTAGGTTTCGGCTACGACCCCATTTTCATTAAGCATGAATACGGCAAGACCTTTGCGGAACTGGAAGAAGACATCAAAAATCGGATCTCTCATCGAAGAAAGGCATTGGACAAGATCCTTCCTGCATTAGAAGCTCTCTTTACATAGCATGCGTTATCTCATCGATGGCTACAACCTGCTTTTTCGAATTGCAAAGCCTGGCCGCGCATTAGAAAAAAAGAGGGAGGCGCTCATTGCAGAGCTTAATCAGGTCATCGCTGATTTCAAGCTGAAGGCTACAGTTGTCTTTGATGGTTCGCATCCAGGCATTTCCCATGCCATGCGCCACCATTTTGATGCCCTCGAAATCATCTACACCTATCAAAACCTCTCAGCAGACGAGTACATTATCGAAGAGGTCAATTCAGCTCGCCGGCCTGAAGAGATCATCGTGATCACCTCCGATCGGGGCCTTGCCCTAACGTGCAAAAATCTCGGAGCAAAAACGCAGACCATTGAAGCGTTCATTTCTTCATTAAAGAAAAAAACCGTTAAGAAAAAAAAGAGGCAAAAGGAGTCTCGTCCCGAAACTGCGTTTAAAGATTCCAATGCTGAGATCAATCGATTGCTTGAGATCTTTGAGAAAAAGCTCAACGAGGATGTTTCTTAGAGCCGTTTTTCTGAATTAGAAATGTTTGCTTTCTAGGGCCTGTCGTCAATTCAGAGAACGCCTCTTAATCTGAAAATTGGCGTAAGGTGTTGCAATTTCGTGAAAGGCAAGAGAAACCTGGGGCATATTGCTCTCTCCGAAAGTCTTCTTCAACTCTTTAATGAGCCGATCAAGCTGTTCGCGAGGCCCCTGTGCGCAAATCGAAACGGAGCCATCGGGCAAGTTTTCCACATAGCCCGTCAGATGCAGCTGCTCTGCAATCGCCTTTGTCGTAGCGCGAAATCCGACGCCTTGCACATTCCCTCTGATGTTCGCTTGCATCTCTTGGTTTAACATGTGGTTGCCATATCCGGTTCAGGAGTAAAGGCTGCAGAAAAATCGGTCTCTTGCCAGGAATAATCGCAGATCAGCTGCCGGATTTCCAATACAGATCTGCTCTTGTTGAGCAATTCGCGAAGTTTACGCGTCCCCTTCCCTTTTTTCAAATACCAGCAGCCGACACGTCTTAGGTCCATCGCAGCTCTTCTCTCATTTTGATAGGCAGCGATGTGATCGAGGTGCTGCAGAAGGATGTCCCGATAAAAAAGCCCGTCTCTTTCAGGAATCTCTTCTCCAGACAGAAGGCGGTAGATATCATCAATGATCCAAGGCTGCCCCATCGTTCCGCGCGATACCAGAACCGCATCGCAAAGGGTCTCTTCAAACATCCGTTTGGCGCTTGGGGCATCGAACACATCCCCATTGCCGATCACAACGATATTTTTGGCGATCTGCTTGCATCTGCGGATATGGTTCCAATCGGCAAACCCCTGATATCCTTGCGCTCGCGTCCTTCCATGGATGCAGATTGCTTTTGCGCCGGCTTGCTCCGCGATTTGGGTGACCTGCTCGGCGATGATGCTGTTCGCATCCCAACCGGCCCGGATCTTGACAGTGACAGGAATTTTAACGGCGGCGGCCATATTGGCCAAAATCTCTCCGATCAGTTCCGGATTTTTTAACATGCCGGATCCGCTCCCATCCTTTGTGACCTTATCGACCGGACAGCCGCAATTGAGATCGACAACATCAAATCCCAAATCCTCTACAATTTTAGCGCATTGTCCCGCGATTTGAGGCTTGGACCCGCAAATCTGGGCCCCGATCGGATGCATGCCGGTCTCGTAGTCAAGAAGACGGAACGTATTGGGATCGTGCCGGACCAAAGCATCCATCTTGACCATTTCGCAATAGACAAGGCCTGGCTGGTGCTGCGTCGTCATCCGCCGAAAAGGAAGATCGGAGCAGCCCGCCAAGGGCGCGCAAAAGATATTGGACGGTAGAGTGATATTTCCTAAAGTAAAGGGGCGTTTCAAAAAAGTCATCTTAAGAGAAAAAAGATAAATTGCTCAGCGAGCTGTAAAAGAAAAAAGCCTAAAAGCGGGCTTAAATCTAGAACTCCGCCGATCGGAGGAATAAAGCGTCGGAAAAGCGCCAGGTAAGGATCTGTTATCCGAATGATAAACTGCATGAAGGAGTGTCTGGAAAAAGAGGGAAACCAGGAGCCAACGACCCTCACAAACAGGAGAAGGGTATAAGTCGTAAATGCAAGATGGATCGAATAGGCTAAATAATTCATAAGAGTTCTTTTTTCCACTCAGTTTATCTAAAATCGCATTAAAATACTAGAAAGTCATATACTATGCCCTAGGCAGAGACCAGCGGAGGACGGGTGGAACATTTCCTAGGGCTCATAAGTGAAAATCATATTGTGAAAACGGCTCTTCTCAAAGAGGAAAAAGGGGCCATTACCCTTGAATTTGTAAAATCTTTTTTTTCTTCCGACTCCCTTGTCAAACAGCTTTACATCTCCATGCCGCTCCCAGAGAAGGGGACTTTTTATACCGCAACGGCGCTAAAGCCCCAAGATGTCCTATTCAGAGCCCTTACATTGCCGATCTCCGACCGGAAAAAGGCCCTTGCAGCCCTTCCCTTCCAGCTGGAAGGGATCCTCCCATATCCTATCGAGGAGGCCAATATCGCCGCCTGCCTTAAACCCATGGGAAAAGAGGCATTCAGCGTCAGCCTGTTTGCTGCGCGGGACGCAGCCTTAGCATCCCATCTTGAATGGGCCCAATCCCTGCAAATCGAACCCGACAGCATCTCTTGCGGTCCGATTGCCATTTATCGGTTATGCCGCTGGCTTTTTCCTGAAGAGAACGCATTCACCATTTTTCATTTCGGCGAGTCAAAGAGCTGCTGCGTGATCACATTGAAGGATGAGATCACGTTGACCCAAACGCTTCATTTCGGACATCAAGACTTTCTAAACGCTCTTGCAAAAGATCTCCCTGAAAAATCGCACGATGAGATCATCGCCATTTCCCAAGATCCGGCCCTTTTTGCCAGCTTGTCCACGCCGCTTGCCCATTTTAATCAGGTCAAGGAGCGGGTCCAAAAAGAGCTCGAGCGCCTTTTCTGCTACTTGGAAAACAAGAATGCGGCCTCTCAAAACCCGAATTGGATTGTTTTAGGGGACCGGCATCCATCCTTTTTGATCTCTTCCTTTTTTCCTCGACAGTGCTTAACCGATTTGAGCGCACGCTCGATCCCCGCCTCCATTATCCATGAATACGCGATGCCGATCGGAACCGCCTTGGATGCGATTGCCCAAGACAGGCGCACTGTCCAATTTCTGCAGGGAAAATGGATCCCTAAACGGCAAAGCGAAAAACGAAAGAGGACCGCTTTTCGATTAGCAGCGCTCTGCCTGGCAGCTGCTTTTATGATGGGAATGGGCGGGCACATGCTCTTGAAAAAGAAAGAGAAGGCCCTTTCTCAGCACTTGCTAAGCTGCCTTCCTCCGACTATGGCAAAAAATCCCCCCCAGTCCATTGAAGAATGGGAAGAGACCTTGTGGCAATGGGAAAGCTCTTTGAATGCTCAAAAGCTCCCTTTCCCCTTTTTATCGACGGTCCCGACTGTCAGCGATGTCTTGGCTTGGGCTAGCTCCCACCCTGTCCTCTCTTCTCCTGAAGGCGGGAAAAAAGAGGGGATCGATATCAAGAACATTCGGTACCAACTTTACAAACACCCCAAATTAGGGGAAACTGGCGGCCTTTACGCTGCAAAAGTCGATCTTGAGCTGACTTCAGCAACGCCCCGGCTTGCCAGAGAGTTTCACGATGCGCTCCTGAAAGGAGATCAAATTGTGAACGCGAAAAAAGAGATCAAATGGAACGCGCAGCAAAACACCTATTGGGCTTCTTTTGAGCTGAACCCTATCAAAAAGGAAGCGCGATGAACCGGTACCTTCCCAAGCTTCGCTCCCTTATCGCAGGCAATGCTGTCTACACAGCGCTGCTTGTCCTTGCCCCTCTTCCTTTTCTGTATTTCTTCTTCCATTTTTTTGCGCAGCTCTGGGCCTATGAAAACCTTGCCGATGAGATGCAAAGGATCTCTAATAAAGCCAAGCAATTGCAGACGCTGCACCAAAAAGAAAGCGACTTCCTCGTCTCGATCAAAAACCCTGATCATTTTTATATCGACAAACATCTCGAGACCCTTTGCTTTCTGGAACCCGAGATCAAAAAAAACGAGGCTTTGCTGCTCGACAGTCCGAACGATGAATCATTGAAAAAACGGCTCCACTTTTTAAAAGAAGGCCCCAACCGCCTCCTCTTTTCAGAAGTCCAAACGCGCCAACATAACCGCTTCCTGGAAGTGGAAGAAAAACTGCAGCACCTGGTTGAAATGAACGAAGAAGACCTGAAAAAAACATTAAGTTTGATCGAAGGGGTGACCATTTGGCCCTATGGCCCCAAAGAAAAAAGGCCCCAGCTGATCATCAAAGATTTTCAACTCTCAAAAAAAGAGATCGCGTCTCAAGAATTTGTCTACGCGGTCAATATGCACCTGATCAAACGGGAAAGCACATCTCCTTGAAGGAACCACTATGATCCGACTTCTTCCTCTCTTACTTACTATCGCTCTATTTTGCAGCTGCCAGAGGCAAAATCCTGATCAAAGCGATCAGATCGTTAGCATGCAGCTCATTGATAAAAATGGTTTTACAGAAACGATCAGCATCAAAGACAGGCTAGCTCCCTACCAATCGGTCGATTTTCTCTCTCCTCAGCCTTACCAAAAAGTATTGCGCGTCTACGGCCGCAACACTCAAGGCAAGAGCCAATCGAAAATTTCCAGCTACCACAGCAACGGCCACATTTGGCAACTGCTTGAAGTCGTTGATGGCAGAGCTCACGGAAGCTATCAGGAATGGTTTGCTAACGGCCAGCTAAGGATTCATGCCCACGTCATCGAAGGGTTGGCAGATATCAACGAACTCGCCCAGACCAGTTGGGTCTTCCATGAAAAGAGCCAAGTATGGAACGAACAAGGCAATGCCATTGCTGAGATCCATTATGATAAAGGTCTTCTTCACGGACCCTCCACTTATTACCATCCAAACGGGCAAATTTCTCAGATTATCCCCTACGAACAAGGAAACATCCATGGCGTATCTTTAAGTTTTGACGAAGGGGGCCACACCTTGGAGACCATTCCGTTCGTACAGGGGCAAAAACATGGTTCTGCCAGCGGAAATTGGTCGGAGACTGTCAAAGCTTACGACGAAGTCTATGATAAAGGTCTTCTCTTATCGGGCATCTATTACAATCCCCAAGGAGAAAAGTC
>JAFEGF010000288.1 GCA_018240225.1 Verrucomicrobiota bacterium | reverse complement strand
ATTTCGATCCCCGCAGGAGGAATTTTGGCGGCCCTGGTCGCTGGAAACTGTGTGATCTTCAAGCCGGCTCCGGAAGCAGTGCTTAGCGGATGGGTCCTTGCCAATGTCTTGTGGGACGCAGGCGTGCCCAAAGAAGTGCTGCAATTCATCAATTGCCCCGATGAACCTGTCGGAAGCAAACTGATCGCCGACCGGCGGCTCAATATGATCGTCCTGACAGGCGCGACATCGACGGCCCGCCTCTTCATGCGCTTAAGGCCTGGCGTCGACCTGGCCGCGGAAACAGGCGGAAAAAATGCGATCATCGCTACATCGCTTGCCGATAGGGACCTTGCGATCAAAGACATCGTCCAATCCGCTTTTGGACATAGCGGTCAAAAATGCAGCGCGTGCAGTTTGGCGATCTTGGAAGCGGAGCTGTATGACGATCCCCATTTCAAACAGCAATTGAAGGACGCTGTTGAAAGCTTGCGCGTCGGACCATGCTGGGACCTTGCCAACAAAATGTCGCCGATCATCCGGGAACCTGGGGAAGCGCTGCGAAGAGGCCTCACCACCCTGGAACCTGGGGAAGAATGGCTGGTCGCTCCTCGGCAAGATCCTAGCAACCCCAACTTATGGTCGCCCGGCGTTAAATATGGTGTTAAGGAAAACAGCTTCATGCACCAGACTGAACTGTTCGGACCTGTACTCGGCGTCATGCGCGCTAAAAACTTAAAGCACGCCATTGAACTTGCCAACGGTACGCCCTACGGACTGACTTCTGGATTTCAAAGCCTTGATGAAAGGGAAGTTGCCATCTGGATGGAGAAGATCGAAGCGGGCAACTGCTATATCAATCGAGGGATCACAGGTGCCATCGTCCGTCGTCAACCTTTTGGAGGAACAAAAGCTAGCAGCTTCGGCCATGGCTCAAAAGCTGGAGGACCGAACTACGTATCCCAGTTCATGATCCCGACCCAAGTCAGCCTGCCGCAGGACAAGCATCCGGTCATCGAGGAAGTGAACAACCTCACATCGATCTTGCAAAAGATCAAGCTTTCCACAGAAGAGCTTGGCGTCTGGTATGCAAGCATCGCCAACTACGCCTTCTGGGCGATACGGTTCGAACATGACCATGATCCCAGCAAGATTATCGGGCAAGACAACCTTTTGCGCTACCGTCCGCATAAGTCGATCTGCTTCCGCATTCAAGAAAACGACAGCGCGTTAGACATCATGCGGGTGCTTGCAGCTGCATTGAGCTGCGGTGCAAAAATGGAAGTGAGCTGGACAAAAGGACATACCCATATCGCTGTCCGCGACCAGCTTCGACCTCTTCAGCACCGTTTTCACTTCGTTGAAGAATCGGAAGACCAGTTCAACCAGCGGGTCAAGAAAGGCAGTTTGAAACGGATCCGTCTGATCACCCCTGCAAGCGAAGCATTAAAGTCTGCTGCAGCGGAATCAGGGTGTTACTTAGGCTATGCTCCCGTATTGGCAAACGGGAGGTTTGAGCTGCTCCACTATTTGCGCGAGATTGCCTTCAGCATCGATTACCACCGCTACGGCAACCTCGGCGTCAGAGAAGGCGAGGCAAGAAAACCACTAAATTAGAAAAACAATAAGATCTTCTAGGAGATCCATTATGAAACAACTATATCTTCTTCCACTGTCGTTGATATTAATGATCCAAGGTTTTGGAAATGATCCTCTTCTTCAAGAAAAAGAAGCGGAAAATTTCACAGGTTCAGTCATTTTAGCTCCTGACGAGGCTGGTTTAGAACTCGAAGAGGCGCAAAAGATCGTATCTATCAATACAGAGAAGTTTCATCTGCGCGATGCTATCTCCGATAATGAATATGATGACAGCAATGATGATGATAACAGCGATGATGGCAATGATGATGAAAATGATGTTTCATTTGAGTATGATGAGGAATCAGATGACTCTTTCATCTCAATCGATGCTCCCCCTTCGCCAGATGATGCTCCTGCAATGCCAAAATCACAAAAAGTGGTTCCAGCTCCTGTTAAAGAAGGGAGCACATATGGAAATTCTGACAATCCCGCTCCTCTTGCACCTAAAGCGCAAAAAGTAAATCCAGCTCCTGCTAAAGAAGGAGCTTCTTATGGCATTACCGATATTCCTCCTCCAGCAACACCTGAATCGAAACCTGCGATGCCAACTCCTCGTAAAGAAGAAAGCACATATCGAGCCCCCAATGCTCCAGCACAGGCTAAACCTCAAGGCGCTGCCCTTAAAAGACCATCTCAACAAGTAAAACCTGCAGAAGCGACAGTTCCTGAACAGTCTCAAACCACTCGTCGAGACTCCGCTCAACGCAGACAGCAACCTGCTAGAGCCCAATCAGAGCAAGCCGCTGCAGCTGACTCAGTTCAACAGTCTCCATCCACACGGCAAGCTCCCGCTCGCCGCAGACAACAACCTGCCCGAG
>JAFEGF010000287.1 GCA_018240225.1 Verrucomicrobiota bacterium | reverse complement strand
CCTCTCTTGATGGAAATCATACAGAGAGAAGGAAAAATCGTAGAGGCGACAAAGGCCAATCCAGCTACCTTAGAATCAACTTTACTTGGTGAAAATTTCGAAGTAGATCAGAAAATTTCAACACTGGGTAAAAAAAGAAAGAGGGAAGCGACCGTCTGGAAAGATAATCCCAAGAAACAAAGGATTTGCCAAGACCACGCCACCTGGAAGGTCAATGCCAGTTTCTTGCAAACGTTGAAATCGCCAACTGCAGATCATCACCAATGGAACTCCTATACAAGCAACGTAAAAACTTGTACAAGTACGCTGAGCCAGCAAGATGCAACATTCTGCGGCCCAAACAGCGGAGCTCTTGTTTATTTAGCTCCAAGCTCTGAACATGCTTTTATCTCCGCTTCTCCTTGCGATGTCGTTTCTCCTTCGGAAACTCATAAGGGAAATGTTACTTATTTCCAAAGCGCAAGGACAACAACGCAGGCTTATTGCGCAGACCAGTTCAAATACAATGTGGCCTTTGATTTGGTCCACCATGTTAAAAGTCATTGCATCGATTTTCTAACGGGCTTCATCGACATTAACGGAAATGCAGATGATGTCGATCCAAATGTGGTCTTAGCATTAGATGCTTTAGAAAAAAAAGGAGAGTCGATTTTTGATCGCAAATTCTATAGCAGCAACAGCCCGCAATCGAACTTGGAAATCGAAATTGACCATATCATTGCGGCGATCGACGCTTATCCCGGCCTTGAAAAAGAGATCAATCATTCACGCCAGGAATTTGTCGAACTCAAACAAAAGGTCCATGACTATCTCCAACACCCAGATGTGGTTCATCGAGGAGTGCAAAGAAAAACAACAACAGGATGGGAATTGACAAACAGCGCAGACCAAAACCACCCGCTGCTCCCAAACTTCCGTTCTTCCCACCACAGGCTGAAGTCCTTCGATGGCAAACTGTCTCAATTAGGCATTACAATCCCTGAGCTCTCGAACTATCCGGGAACTGAAGAACTTGATCCTGAAAATGCCAAAAAGTTCATCGATACAAACCATGAACAATTCCAAAAGCAAATTTGTGCCAACACAGTTGCCGGCTATACGATAACTGAAGCGATTGCGGAAAAGGAAAAACGTCAGACAACAGTATTAACGCATTTGGACAAGATTGAGAAAAAAGCTCAACAAATTATCAGCACATCCAGTGATCAACGTGTAACGAAAAAAGCCCGCAAATTACAGCAATCGGTAAATGAGACCAAAACTTCCTATGAAAGGCTCTACCCGGAAATTCAATTCCGTTCCAAGAAGCTAAGCGTCTCTGGCTTCGGCATCAAAAAAGCCATACTCGATGAGCTTGGAACTCCAAAATTCGAAGGAACCTTGAAAGATTACCGCGAGAAAAAACTACTTAGAAAAGAAACCCATGCCCGCTTGGTCCAAGAGGAATACGATGTGAGCGTTTTAAAATTGTCGGCGCCAAGTCCTGCATTGACGCAAAAAGAAGCTGAAGTCGCAAAATTAAAAAAGGCAGTTGACGACCTCGACAATCAAATAGCTGCTCTGCAATTGGATCCATCTTTAGCAACTTACCGATTGATCAACCAGTCGACTAAGAAAAACTTGCCATGCTTCGTCCACTTCGGATAAAGGATAAGAGAGATTCTTAGAAACAGATCCGAGTTGACCATAAAGCTCCTGCCTTTCGGCAGGAGCTTTTTACTATAGATCTTTGGGAAGCAGGACCATCGCTCGATGATGGGATAGTTCGTGGTACAAAGGGCTTAAATCGTAAACTTGGTCTGCATATTCTTTTTGGCATAAGTGGGATGTTCCGCCTACAAAAGCAACCGCCGTTGTCCCCTTAACTTGAATGGGCAGGTTTTCAATGGACTGAAGGGCGTTGACCATGCTTGCTGTCCGATGAGGAAAAGTTTTTTTCTCCATCTCATTTGCCATGGCAACAGTCTCTTTTAACTTGTTGGCAGTTTCTGCTTTTTTTTCGACTAATGCACCATGAATATTCATCAAATAGTTGAGTTCGCTACGCTCATCTGGGCTATATTCTCTCTGGATTTCTGCATCCCATAGCTCAGGGAACGAAACTTTCAGTTCTCCTACCACTTCCAAGTATGTCTTTTCCAAAACTTTTAATGCCTCTGTCAAACGGTCGATCTCCTCATCCAAGTTGTTCGTGAACAAACGATATCCTTCTTCTGTTTTCAAGTCCCAGCTGAAGAAATGAACTTTGCCGCTAAGCAATGGATCTATATCAAGATATTCGATCAAAAATTCCTTCTCTTCAATGAGCTCGCCTGTTTTTGATATGCCTTCCACAAAAATGACAATATGATCGTGATGCCGCGCAATTTGAGAAAGGGCCGTCCCAACCACCTCACTGCATTCATCCGATTCATGATGGGTAGCAAATAAGAAGACATCGACAT
>JAFEGF010000286.1 GCA_018240225.1 Verrucomicrobiota bacterium | reverse complement strand
TTTACAGTCGTTCTTTTGTTTTTTCCAACACGCGTCAGCTCGTCATGAGTTCCAAGAATCAGATGGCGCTGTCCTGCAGTAATGGGTCGGAATTGCTTTAACATGATGCAAGGCTCCTAAATTATACTTTCTCTTCGAGGCTGTCGCCAGCTTCTAGCGTTACGATTGCTTTTTTGAATCCTGGCTTCAAGCCTGGGCGTCCACGCAGCCTTCTTTTTTTAGGCTTTGCATTGACTGTATTGACTGATACAACCTTAATTTTACGCTCAGCGTAAATTTCTTCTATTGCATCAGCGATCTCTTGTTTGTTCGCTTTTTTGTCGACGACAAACACATACTTTGGCGCGTCGCATTTCTTGACGCATGGATTGCTGGAATTGAACTGCAGCTGCTCCATGACGCGCGCTTTTTCAGTAACATGGCGCGACTTGATAATGTCGAATGGGCTTTTTTTCATCATGGCTTAAGCTTGGCCTCCGAGTAATACCTTCAATTGATCCACAGCAGATTCCATTACGACGATCTCATGATTGACGAGGACATCGTATCCGCTCATATTCGGCATCAAAATAAATGCGCTTTTTGGAATGTTGTTCAAGCTTTTAGCAAAAACATCGAATTTAGATGCTGGCGTTGTTAAGTCTTGAGCATTTTTTTTGCCTTCGACAAAACCTTCCCCAACGAAAAGGACTCTTTTCCCTTCGAGCTCTCTTTTTTTCAGGAACTCAGCAACGATTTTAGTTTTTGGCTCGTTCATCGTCTCGAACTGGAGAACATGGATCTGATTGCCATTGATCTTCTCAGCGATCAAGTGACGAATAGCAGCTCTTTTCTCCTTGCGATTGATCCGCACATGCTGATCAAACTTTGGACGAGGAGCATGAACGCGACCGCCGCCTCTGTATTGAGGAGCTCCAAGATAACCTTGGCGCGCTCTACCTGTCCCTTTTTGAGGATGAGGCTTCTTACCACTATGGTTTACTTCTGCACGACTTTGCGTGCTGGCAGACCATTGCCGCGCATTCGCTCGCAGCGCAACAATGTAATCTTTTATCATTTGCTCATTGGCAGATGTTTTAATTAGCTCGTCGTCAATTGCGATTTGTCCAACTTCTTGACCGGCCAGATTGAATTTTTTAAGAACAGCCACTGCTCACTCCTAAAAGGCTTATTTTTTTTCTTTCGTTTTTGACGCTTTCTTTTGCGCTTTAGCCACATAGACTAAACCGCCGCGCGCTCCTGGGATCGCACCTTCAATAATCAGAACTTGCTTCTCTTCATCAGCTTTGACGATCTTGAGGTTTTGAACGGTTACAGTATCCGCACCCATGCGGCCAGATTTCTTTTGACCTGGCAAGCAACGGCCTGGAGAAGTTCTCATACCTGTGGAACCGCCGTGGCGATGGAAACCCGAACCATGCGATGCAGGACCTCCAGCAAAGTGGTGGCGCTTGATCACACCTTGGTGGCCTTTTCCTTTAGAAACGCCTTGAACATCGACAAAGTCGCCTTCAGCAAAAATGGCTACGCCGACTTCTTGCCCTACTTGATATTGATCGACGCCTTCGACTCGAGATTCAGCTATGTGTGTACGAGGCTCAACGCTCGCTTTAGCGAAATGGCCGCGGAGCGCTTTGCTCACATTTCTAACCTTTGGCGCCTTTACTTTCAGTGCGGAAAGCTGGATAGCTTCGTACCCATCCTTTTCTTTACTCTTGATCTGGCTAACGATGTTTGGCTCAGCTGAGACCACTGTGCAGACAACGTGATTGCCATTCTCATCAAAAAGGCGGGTCATACCCAATTTTTTTCCCATGAATTTCAGAGTCATATATATTCCTTTAATCAGATTATCGCTGTATTTACCATCTTTAGATTGGCCTTTTGGCCGCGGAAAAAGATTCTCATTTGACAGCGACAAGTAGTATACGCGCTAGTGAAAATGCTTCGTACTTGCTTGTTCGTCAGCCTTGTTTTTAGGCTTAAGCAAAGAGGCTATCAAAAATCTTGATTTTCCCACAACGGAAATTTGCTAAGTTATTTCCACCCAGCTGATTTTTACCTGCAAAAGCCGTGGATATACATAGCTACCGCCACCGCTGTTAAAACAAATCCTACAGCCAATCCCACTACCAGCCACTCGAGAATTGTCAGCTTTTGACCAGCCTCCTGCTCCTGAGTTTTCTCTTTTTGCGACCCTTTGCCGTTTTGAAAATTCTTTGTCATTGCAGCCCTAGAAAATTCGTAAATCCATTCCTGGGACAAACACCTGAAACAGATAATTTTTTTTATACAACTCCTACCTGACGCTCTCCTGGCGGATAGAGGTTGATCATGTGTATATGATAAAACAGAGAGCTGATGGCCAAGATGGCTGCCACATTCGACAAACCGATCAGCCAAGCCGGCGCCACAGCCACTCCTGCGACTAACGCGGCAATGCCCATAAATGCCCACAAGGC
>JAFEGF010000285.1 GCA_018240225.1 Verrucomicrobiota bacterium | reverse complement strand
CCTTTGTCGCCTCTACGATTTTTCCTTCTCTCTGTATGATTTCCATCAAGAGAGGGTCCTCGCGGCGAGGGATGTCCCGTCTGATTCCTTTAAAATCTGCGGGTCTGTCGGGAGTGTTAAACAAGTTTGTAACTGTGTCTAATTTGAAGTTAAATGTCATAATTACCCCATTTTTATATCTATTCTTATTTTTGACAATTATTATACATTACATCTAATTATTTATTAATATTTATATTCACTTTTTTGTTTTGATTTATAATTTATTTGTATGCTATTGATTGTTAGTTGATTGATTCAGTGTTGTATTTAATTTAATTTGATTAATTGTGGTTTTAATGTAATATTTTTATAACATAATCATCAAATTTAATTGATTTTGTGGATTATTTGAATGTAATCCATTTGCTTTTAGATGTTTAAGTGGCGTTAGTGCATGGTTTAATGTTTTATATGGGGGAATTGTGAGTTATCCAAATATTGGATCATTTTTAACACCGAGTGCTGGGGCAAATTTTCATTCTTGCTATAGCAACAATTTTTTGAGTCCATTTCTGAACGAATTTAATGTAATAAAATCCTTTAATATTCTTAATATTCAAGATGTTGATGTTTTTTTGTTCTCATCGCAACATGAGAATGAAGAAGTTAATGCATTGATAGGCGCCGGCATTTCACAAATTGCTCAGAATAATGACAATGTTGTCATCTTTGTCGAAGGCATTTCTAAATCAGGGGAACTGGTCGCAGATAAAAGCTTTTTATTGCAGTACTTGAATATTGATCCTGCTCTTCATCATAAAGTCCATTTCTATAGCTGGGATTTAAAAAGTGAGGCTGGGCATTCTTTATTTACAGATAATGCCGAAGAGGAGATAGACCGGTTGACGGACGTGTTGGAAACATTAGAAGACGCTTATGATGAGGTTGAATCTCAATTAAAAGAATTTTTTCCTGAGTTATGGGATCCAACAATACAAAGGTCCTATACTCCTAATGAACAGCAAGAATTGAACTATCTATTGAAAGCGCATGGTGCACTTATTGAAAACAAACTAACGGCAGCAAACAAGCTCAAAGAAGTCTCCGTTAACTCAAAACAGATTGATGCAGCGTCTTTTCCACATCGGACGCAGAGCATGGTCGCAAGTCTTCAGGATGTTACTCTTATAAAGTCTCAGTTTGCAGGGAAAACAGCATCTGTCTTTGTTGCTGGATGCTCTCATTTATGTCCCGAACAAGGAACAGGTGCATACTTTGATATAAGTCCTCTTTATCATGAGCTACAGAATCATCGAGCGATGATTCTGTCTCCAAAGGGCATTACTCCTCAAAACAATTTAAAGAGGGTGGAATAAGAAAATAAACATAACAAGTGAAAAGATGATTCTATGATCCATCCCGGTCTACTGGACTTGTTAATCGTTCTTCATTCCTATCATGAATAGACCTCTTGCTCTAGAGGTCTTAGAAGCTGTACTAAAACCATGCCGTCGGTCTTTGGATCCTTGAACCTATCCCATTAATATGCTTCTGTCGATTTTCTCTATATTGTCCGAGCTGTAAAACCCATATAACCTCATAGAGGGGCTATATAAACCGGACTTTCGTACGATTTGCTATTTTCTTTGTTTACAAAATAATAATTTTTAATCCTTTGTTATTAGAGATTTAGTGTTTTTTAATTTTATTTTTGAACTAAATTAAACGTTTTAGTATAATAAGTGGCAAAGTTAGAATTAATTGCTACTTTTGTTTTTATAAATCAAATAAAAAGGGGAATAAAAAATGGCAATGTCATCAACACCATCAGTAACAATGTTCATGGGAGCTCCTGGAAGCGGTAAAGGCACCGTGATTAAGGAGATTGTAAAAGAGGCGGAAAGCCGTGGACGGACCATCAATGTCATCGCTCCGGATAACGTCATCGAAAGCTTGCCTGGCTATCAACAAATGAGATCTGAAGGAAAAAGCGATTCAGAAGCAAGATCGAAGTACCATCCTGAAGGGACTGCGCTAGCTCTTCAAATATTCAAGCAGGCGGTAGCGAAACCCAACGGGCAGGACATCATTTTTGACAACACCGGCGGAAACCTTGCCCGGTATCAGGACCTGATCTCTTCTGCAAAACAAGAGGGGCTTGCCGTGAAGGTCGCGCTTGTTTATAACGATCTACCAACTTGCAAGCAATGGGCAAACGAACGGGCTTCCGGTCCTACGGCTCAATCTGTTCCTGAGAATATTATTGAAATGATGCATAGTGCATGCGCTAAAAATTTTGAGGTCTTAAGCCACGAAAATAGCTGGATCATCTATGCAAAAGGAAACAGCGAGCCAAGAGAAGGCCGCGTTGTCGCTCAGAGCGATGTTCCGGGTAATACTGAATTGCTGAGCCAAGCAAAAAGTGAATTGAACATCGTTTCGTAATGCCATATCAAAATGCCCTCGGCAAATTTGCCGAGGGC
>JAFEGF010000284.1 GCA_018240225.1 Verrucomicrobiota bacterium | reverse complement strand
TAATAAGTCTTGGTGGGCGGGATTACAAAAGGTGAGAATTCAACCTTAACTTTTGCCTCCCACTTCTGGGAGAATAATTATATATGCATTAAGTTGGAAATGCAAATAGGTTTTATTATTCAAATAGTTATGCATTTTAAAATAATTTATCCAGAGTCGTTTTGTTTCTTAGAAGAGGATGAAAAAAAGTTTATTCTAGTTCAAACCCATGATTCTGAAATTTCAATTCTTGGCTTTTTTCTGTAACGATTTTTACGATGTGCGCAGGGACTCCTGTTGGAATATCAGCCTCGATCTCTATCTTAATACGAACTGAAGAACCTAAAAGCCCAGCAAGATATGTAATAACCTCATCTGCAATTTTACTCGCATCGCGACCAACACGTGTAGCGTCAAGCATAACAGAGCCATAATATCGCTTAGGGTTGGGAGCTGTCGTAACTAATGGTCGGAGGGATGGTTTTTCTGGATTAATAACCGGTTTAGAAGTGTCAACTGAAGGATTTGGAGTTTCCGATTCGATTTGACGAATTGCTGCATCTGGTCGGACAAGCAATCCTGAATCTGTAGACGTAACAAAAATGACCTGGTTTCCTGGCCGCAACCCAAGAAAACGTCCAGATAACTCGTCGAAACTATCGGCATATGCGAAGGAGTCTTGAACCCAACTCGTTAGCCCAAACCCGTTTTGAACTGCTTGAATCAGAACATCGGCGTTTTTAAGCCTTGGTAAATAAGGATAGCTGCTAAAATCATTGATCAGCTTGCGAATAGCAATGTAATCTTTGTCTCGCCATAGGAAGGACATATTATTCAGATCCAAACGCAATCGCGTGGGTGCATAGGTTGTTAGAAGCAATTCATCGTTTTTAAGTCGTTTACTAGCTCGTTCTGCAAGCCCTTCTTGCCCTCCATTTAAGCGGATTGCTTTCCATTCAATAGAATTTTTAGGGGAGACTTGATGAGGGATGAGTAGCCATTGATACACCTCGGTAATTTTTGCTTTTACGGAGAGATCAGCTGCATTATTTTGGGTTCTGGCTTGATTCTTTTGATTTTCAGTAAGGTTAAGGTGATTTTCTTCATTAACAATAGATTTCCAAGCTAGAAATCGACTTATTGCTGTTTCCAATTCCTGAAGTCTAGTTTTATCTGGAGCAAGAAAAACTAAGGCATTGAGATAATGACGTGGACTTGTACCAGTTGTTTCCAAGATTCTGATAGCCTCTTTTTCGGCGGCGCTTTTCGAGTCTCTGCTATAGGAATGATCAGCGCTAAGAACGACAAGGCGAGCATCCACATCATCAGGAACGTCGGCACTTGAGGTAGGAACCGGATGGATTCGATTGAAATCACCTGAATTTTTGAGATCAGATCGCAGTCGTTGTTCCAGCTCATGCATGATTTTATCACGATCACGTCGGAATTGTTCCGCACGCTCCTCTGCGAGTTTAGATACAGTTGGCTGTGTCGTATACCAGTAACGAGGTCCATCGGAATAAAGATAGGTAGCTAAATCGGAAAGCCTTCGAAGCGCATCGCCAAATTGTGCTAGCTGTTCGCCAGGAAGTGCACAGCCAAGTTTTATTCGCCTGTCTTCGATTCCACAATTTGCAGCCTTAGAAACAGGTGCAGAGCCCATCCAGATTGTGCGGGCGACGCGACGGCAGATCTGATGTTTCCCAAGAGAGCCTGATAATTCACGATCTAGACGCCAAGGCAAGGAGCGAGGGCCGTCGACATCCGATTCAAGGATGGGCATCCAAGGGTCGGGAAGGTAGCGTGTGAGTTCCGATTGCACATAGTCAATAGGAATATTTCCAGGCATGATCAGAGGGTTTTTGTCGCCCTGTTCCCAGAGATGATGAATGACTGCGGCCATCAGACGCAGGATTCCTCGGGTGCGTTGGAATTGAGGATTTGAAGACCAATCGGTATAAAGTCTTTCAAAGAGCTCTGGATGGAAGGGATAAGCGGCTTTTATGCGTTGTTCGTATCGTTCCTCAGAACATTCTGGAGGAAACTCTTGGGCTTGTTTGCGATAGAAATCACTAAAGGATCGGGCTATCACATCTCGATCTTTATATCCTTCTCCTGCGAGGGGTTCAAAAAGTCGTTTTCGTACAATCTCGAAGCTCTCTTCAGCGCTTGCTGTGCGCCAGGGCGATTCTATCCGTCCGATCACGTTTCGCAGGCAATCAAGAGCTTCTCGTCCACGTCGGCCACCCACTTCTACATCATCTGGTAGAACATCTCGAAAACCGGTTGCTTCTGAGGCTGGAAGGCTGATCACCAAAAGGCATCCTTTTGCCAATTTTGTCGATTCGGTCAAAGTTTGAGCAAACGTAAATTGAGTTCCGAAATCGCCGCCTGGGAGATTTTTTTCGTCATGGAGCTGCCTTGCATAGGCTACCCATTCATCGATCAGGATGAGGCAAGGACCATACGCGTTCAACAGTTCTCTCAGCTTGTCTCCTGG
>JAFEGF010000283.1 GCA_018240225.1 Verrucomicrobiota bacterium | reverse complement strand
AGATCGCGAAAAGACTCCAAAGACCGAAAGTGGAGTTATAAAACAGCTTCTTAGAGTCTGTCTGCAGATTTTGTTAATTGCTTTTCGCGCCTTTTTTCATGTCTTTGGATTCAATTCCTTGGCTTTTTTTTTTGCATCTGCATGGACAATTGTGTGATAGCTAGCGGCGAAAAGCAATGCCCCTATCATGCGTTTCCAAGAAAACGGAACCATATTTACGTCCTAATGATCATTCATTTGACAACGACGCTGCCGTCTTAGCTCAAACGGCAAAATAAAATTACAGTTAAACAAGTTAAGAAAATTCGCTGTAACTAGTCAATAAGTGAACAGCTTCGGACTAAGTTGGCGTAAGCGGAGGAAAGGGGCAATTTTGCAACTGCCTCGAAAGATAAGCAAAAGGATAAAAATCTAAAAACAGAGATTGGGGACAGATTCTTGGTAGAAGATTAAAATGTCCTTTCAATCGTAAATGCGGCCAAGTACTTGTTCCTGTTCTGGTGGCCAAAGAGATTCTGCTGGATGGCAAATCCAAAGCCGAATTGGAATATCCAGTCTTTGGAAGAAGCGCTGAATGACGGCGTCAAATAAATGAGGTTGCCGCCTGAGTCAGGGTCGGTTACTCCTTTGACCTTGCTCCGCTCCTCAAATGTGCCGTCGAACTCAACGACCCACGCGAGGACCCAATTTTTGGTGTTGGTGATGTTCCTGCCGAACCCAAACTGGTAGAGGTATGCGTTGCCGAATTTTGTTCCATGGTGCGTAGTTGGGAACTCAGCGCCATAGGAAGTAAAGGCCAGCCAGTAAGGCCCTGTGTAGGAATAGGTCGTTCCGATGAAGTATCCGACCGAACTAAATCCGGTCGGCGGCGATTTATGGGTTGAACCAGTGGGAAAGGAGGCATTGGCAACGATTGTGACTTCATGGCAAGAGCATGCGAACTCTTTTGTGAAGACTGCGTATTCCAATTGTAGGGCAATATCGGCAAGGCCTGAAGAGCGTTCATGGCCTTCCTTAAACCTGACGGCGTAGGGAATAGCAAGCAACGCAGAAAAACGGTCTGTGATCCCATAGATGACGCCAGTCTCCATGAGATAAAAGTTTTGGTGCTTTCCAATGAGGTCTATGCCATCCAAATAGACTTGGACCTGGTTCTGGTCCAGAATGTTCTGTCCGAAGCTGATGAATGCGCCAGGCTGCTGGGAGCCGGGAAGGGCGAAGTTTCCTGTCGTGCAAGGAGCTTGCTCGCAGCCTCTCGCATACGCTTTAAAGGAAAGAAGGGAAAATAAAGCGGACAATACAGCGATCCGCAGAGAATTTCGAATTATCAATGTTGCCACTGCCTCATCAATCAGTCTTTCAGGTCCATCTAAAATGAGATCAAACCAACATTCTAACAGATTCCTGTTTTTTTGCAGTCTCTTAAGAACCTATCCTAGTAAAAGTCTGTGTCTATTCGAAGCGATCAAAAACCAATCGGTGATTGGTTTTTTTGATTGCTTTTAGGATTTACTCTTGCTTACGCCAATTGCGCTTCTAAAATTTTTTACAGGGGCTTAGACGCTGCGCTTCGGAGACAAAGTTAGGGTTCAGAGGTTGAGTCTCTTCGAACATAATCTTTTCTTCGGCATAGCCATTATAGAAAGGTTTTGGCTACTCAATGAAAATTCTTGTATTCATTGTATGAGCTTCCGTTTCAGCTACAAATCTCATTTTCAAATAATTTCATCGCAGCTTAATCTTCCTTTAATTAAATAAAAATAGACCGATTTACACAAACTATCTAATTAAGTATAATATACATAATTTTGAATAATTTTAAACAGGGTTTAAATGAAGAAAATAATTACAATTTTTGCGCTTTTGTTTTCTCTTTCTGCAAATGCTCAAGTTGTGTTCCAAGTTCCGCCGAAAAACTTCTCATCCAAAATGGAAGTTTCGATCTGTTTCATTAAAGATGGCGACCGGGTTCTCTTCTTGAAAAGACAATTTAACAAGCCGGAAGGCAATACTTGGGGGATCCCTGGGGGAAAGCTCGATCCTGGTGAAACAGCGAAAAAAGCGGTCATTCGTGAAGTGTCTGAAGAAACGGGAATTGAGTTGGATGGCAGCCAAGTGCGCTACTTTGGAAAAGTATACGCAAAAGGCGAGGCTAACGATGTGATTTTGCACATCTTTGAGACGACTCTCGAGGAGACGCCAGATGTTAAGATCAATCCAGTAGAGCACCAAGATTACGTATGGGTTAGTTTAAATGAATCGCTTAAACTTCCTCTGATCTCAGGGGAAGAAGAGTGTATAGAGATGTTTTATGGATAAGATGACACTGCGTTTCTATTGAAAGTAGAGACCAAAAAAAGGATGGCCAGGAAGCACTGGCCATCCTTTTTTTTTAAGCTGAAGGCGATCGAATTCAAGTGAATTGCTCTTAGAAGCTGTACTAAAACCTCGTCTATAGGGATTTGAGAGCCTTTTTGATGAACTTTGACGGGCCT
>JAFEGF010000282.1 GCA_018240225.1 Verrucomicrobiota bacterium | reverse complement strand
GACGTCGAAATCAAATCATAAGAGAGAGGAGACTATGATCCCAAGCAATCGAAAACCTACCCATCCGGGCATTGTTTTAGAGCGCGACTTCATGAAACCGATGGGGATAACTCCAGCTCAGCTCGCAGAAAAGCTCGGCGGAAAATGGAGCGAGCTCAAGATCACCTCGATCATCAACGGACAAGAAGGGATTTCTGAGAAATCAGCCCAAGACCTTGCAGCCTTTTTTGGAACGACAGCTGACTTCTGGAACCACTTGCAACAGCAGTATTTCCAATGGGCGCGGGTGAGAAGAGAGATGGATAAAGGCCCTCTTAAACAGATGAAGAAGGCTCAATAACGTCGATTATGAATCGGAAAACGGGAAAGCTAGCTGATCGGCTGTGCTTTCAAGTTTTCCGTTCTTTCGTTTGCATACAGTGACTTTTTTGACCTTGTGGACCGATAATCGGATCCCGCGGGTCTGCGCCCCGCTTACTGGGATCGTCTTCAGCCCGCAGACCAACGATTTTTCTTTTTGGCGCGCACTCGTGAAAAAATGGACTTCTACAGCAGGATCATTGTCTATTGAAAAGTACTGCAGCTCCCAATTTTCTTCCAAATAGCGGTAAGGCTTGTCTAAGATGAACTTATCGACGATAAAGCGTTTTGCCCAGGCCTGTCCCGTTTCTTTGTTCTTATAGACCACGCTGATCGGAGTCTTTTTGTCGGCAACGCCGACCCAGACAGCTTTTTCCAGGTACTGCTTTTCAGGGATATTGATCACCGAATAGGACCCATCTGCATAGAAGACGAGCAGCTTGTCGAAGTTGGTGCATTCGATCTTCTCTTTGCCAGAGACTTTCGTTCCAATGAAGCCTGTTTCGGGATCGTATCCCACTTTGACCTTCTTGGTCTCGATCGACCTCCTGTCGATCTCCTCAATAGCCTTGATCCGGGTCCTGCGAGGAAACTCAGAACCATATTTATCGATCAGCTTTTTGATGTAGGCGATCGTGAACCGTTTGACGTTCCTAAGGTTTTTTTCAACTTGGCCGAGCGACTCCTTCAGCTCTGCGATCTCCTCTTGGTTCTTATCAATATCAAAACGGGAGATCCGGCGGATCGGAATTTGCAAAAGCTTTTCCCGGTCTTCATGGGTGGGCGCCCTGAGCAGTCTCTTCACAAACGGCTTGAATGCCGTTTCAAGGGCCTCGTGGATCCCTTCGAGGGTTTTAACCGTCTCTATTTTCTTATAGATCTTGTTCTCAATGAAGATCCGTTCAAGGGAGCGATAGAAGATCTTCTCAAGAAGACGGTCCCGCTCGATCTCAAGCTCTCTTTTCAAAAGACTAACGAGCTGCTCTGCATGGAAAGAGAGGATCTCATGGACGTCTCCTTCCCATGGCAGTCCGTCCTTGATCACAACGATCTGGGAGTTTAGGGCGACTTCGCATTCGGTGAACCCATAGAGGGCATCGAGGATCTCTTCCGCGTACTGGCCTCTCGGCAGCTTGATCTCGATCTCCACATCTCTAGCTGTATAGTCATTGATTGCCTCGATCTTGATCTTGCCTTTCTTGGCGGCATCATCGATCGAGCGGATCAAGCTTTCGGTCGTTGTTCCAAAGCAAATTTCCCGGATAACGAGGGTCTTGGGATCTTTAATGTCGATCTTAGCGCGCAGCTTGATCTTTCCCTTGCCTTTCTCATAGAGGCTTTTGTCCATGATCCCGCCTGTTGGGAAATCGGGAAAGAGTTTAAACGGCCTCCCTTCGAGATAGGCGATCTCCGCTTCGAGAAGCTCGACAAAATTATGGGGGAAAATATGAGTTGCCATTCCGACTGCAATCCCCTCTGCGCCTTGCATGAGCAAGAGAGGGATCTTGGCAGGAAGGGTGACAGGCTCCAAGTTCCTTCCATCGTAGGAAGGAATTTTTTCCGTGGTATCGGGATTAAAGAGTGTTTCCTTGGCAAGAGGCGTCAGGCGGGTCTCGATATAGCGCGCCGCAGCCGAGGGATCGCCTGTATAAATGTTGCCGAAGTTGCCTTGCTTGTCTAAAGTGAACCCTTTGTTGGCGAGGTTGACAAGAGCTTCATAAATGGGGGCGTCGCCGTGGGGATGCAGCTGCATCGACTGCCCGACGATATTGGCGACTTTGTGCAATTTGTCATCATTGATCTTCCACAACGTCTCCAAAATGCGCCTCTGTACCGGTTTTAAGCCGTCGACAATATTCGGGATCGCCCTTTCGAGGATCACATAGGAGGCGTATTTGATGAAGTGGTCCTTCATCTGATGCTTTAAGTCATCCATTTTCGTTCACAAGGTTATGCATGATAAAGGCTTTGCGCTCCGGGGTGTTTTTCCCCATATAAAATTCCAATGTCGGCTTCACATCGGAGAGGTTTTGGATCGTCACCGGCAAAAGGCGGATCTCGCTTCCGATAAACTGTTTAAACTCGTTGGGAGAGATCTCTCCTAAACCCTTGAACCGGGTGATCTCCACCCCTTTTTTGAGCTCTTTAGAG
>JAFEGF010000281.1 GCA_018240225.1 Verrucomicrobiota bacterium | reverse complement strand
GAAGGAGGGATTTCTTCTTGTCGACCTTCACGCAGCGCAATCGCGCATCTTATTTGACTCAGTTGTCAATATTTCCAATGGGCCTGCAGCCCGCCAGGGCCTTCTGATCCCCGCGGTCCTCGCCGTATCGATCGAAGAGGAGATCCTTCTGCACGCATACGAGGAGGAGATGGTTAAAATCGGGTTTGACATTCGTCAGTGCGGAAAAAATAAGTTCATCATTGATGCGATACCGCCAGCTATCGAAGCCGGGCAAACGCTTGATGCCTTGAGGGAAATCCTTGTTGAGCTGAGCGTGGGGATGCCTGGGCGTTTAAGCGCAGAAGAGAAGCTGCGGAAGCTTGCCAAGGCAGCATCCCGATTTGCTCGCGGACGGAAAAAGAGCTTTATGTTACAAGAGGCTCAAGAGATCCTAAAACAATTAATGCAGACGTCAAGCCCAAGATTTTGTCCCCAGGGCAATTTAACGATGATCCAGATGAGCCAAGATGAGATCGAAAAAAAATTCAGCGGTTCCAATTAACCAGGCTTCTTTGAGCAAGCGGCTGCAATGCCTTAAGAGGAAATTGGCTGCAGAATCGGTCGATGTCTGCTTGATCGATTCTCCTTTGGACTTGCTCTATTACACAGGTCTTAAGCTGTCGGCTGGGTATTTGATCGTTTCCCGAAGGTCCGCCGCCCTTTTTGTCGATGGAAGGTATATTCAAATGGCAAAAGAAAAAGCGCCGATGCAGGTCTTTTTAGACGGCCCCGGCGGTTTTGAAGGTGTGCTTAAGAAAGAAAACGCCAAGAAAATGGCGTTTGACAGCAGCCGAGTTCCCTATGACCAGTTCATCCGATTAAAGAAACGAGGCAAGCCCATCGGAGTCCAATTGATTCCAGATGCGCAGCTTTTTCAAGGGCTGAGAGCCATCAAGGATCGGGAAGAGATTGAAAAGATGCGGCAAAGCGCACATCTTGCCTATAAGGGCTTTTTATTTATTCGGGGAATTTTAAAGACAGGGATTACAGAACAAGAGGTTGCCAGGAAATTTGAGATTTTCTGTTTGGAGCAGGGAGCGGAGAAACTTTCTTTCGAGCCGATCATCGCTTTTGGAAAAAACAGCGCCATGCCCCATTACAGGCCGCAGCAAGTGTCTTTAAAACCAGCGGATATTGTCTTAATCGATATCGGGGTCGTGCTGGACAAGTACCATTCAGACATGACCCGCGTCCTCTTTTTCCAAAAACAGGATCCGTTTTTTAAGCAAGTTTATGAAGTTGTCCTCGGTGCACAGAAAGCAGCTCTTGAAGAATGCGTTCCAGGTTCAGCCGTGGAAACGTTGGACCTGGCTGCAAGGAAGGTCATGCGCAAAGCGAAGCTGGAGCCCCATTTTTTGCATAGCCTTGGGCATGGAATTGGTCTTGAGACCCATGAGTATCCCAGGTTAAGCAGCCAAGGAAAAGATGCAAAAGTGCATTTGAAGCCTGGCATGGCTGTCACTATCGAGCCCGGCTTGTATTTCCAGGGACGGGGTGGAATCCGCTACGAAGATACAGTTGTCGTGACCGAGTCGGGCTATGAGAATCTCTACCCTGAAATGGACAATTCGATGCTGATTGTTAAATCCTCTAGAGGAAAATAAATGAGTTTACGCTACCGGTTATTCCTTTGGATCAGCGCACTATTCCTAATTGCGGGAGTGGTGACCTATGTCCTGGAGGTGTTCATCACAAAAAAGGAGATGGCGAAAACACGCGCCCAGCTGAAGAAAAAGGTGATCGATATCAATGAAGGCAGGCGCAAGCATATTGAAAAGTTTTTAGAGACTGCAATTGGTGAAAACCAAGCGAGGGTCGATGTTTTGCTTGAGAGGCTGTCGAGCTATCCAGCCCAGGCAAGGGCATTTGCTCCTACGGAGAGAAACTATGAAAAGGGAACATGGTTATCGGCAGCAGAGGTCTTGCATAATAATAATTGGCTCGACTTCATCCAAAATACGAACCAAGGCAAACTCGCTTCCCTGATCATCCCCCGGATTACAGCTCTCGATCATTCGTTCCGAGTGGAAATCAATGAAGACATGGCTTGGATTTTGATGGGCGACCTATCCAAACATCCCGAACCTTACTTAGGGATCCGAATGCGGTTTGATGTGGGGCAAGCCAAGGCTCTTCAAGCGCCAAATGAAATTATCGCAAGCTCAGGGAAGATTCCTAAAGGCTATTTGCTTTTTTCATGGAAACAGATCATGAGTCCAGATCAAGAAGCCCGGCAATCGCCTATTTTTTTAGGAGTGATCCCACCCTACCAAACGAATCTAATCGTGCCTTGGGCTGATGGCACTCACCTGAACATCCCTCGATTTTACCAGTCATTTCAAAGTGCTAGGAAATACGTTGAGGAAGGGTTGGCTAAAAGTTCTGAAGATCAAGTTGGCCAAGCAAGGAAGTGGATGGAAGGGGAGTTCGCAAGATTAGGACAAGACTTGAACCTAGCGGCGATCCCGAAAGATTTGTTCCGAACGCTACCATCCCCTTTTTT
>JAFEGF010000280.1 GCA_018240225.1 Verrucomicrobiota bacterium | reverse complement strand
ATAGCCAAAGAAAGATATTGATATGCGATTGATTTCCTCACGATTTCCCATCAACACATCATCATGTCCCCAAACGGAGCCAGGCTCCTGCGCGTATGTTCTGAATTGGGTAGTCGTTTCATCTCCATAGATTTTCATAGGCACTCCATTAAAATTAGAAAAATTATAATACAGACAACGTCTTTAAATCAACACATTACCCAAACCTAACTATAATAATTAACAAACAAAACAAATTAATTAATAAAATGAATTTTATTTCAATAACTCTATATTAACCACATAACAATCCAACAAATTATTGAAATCTTAGAAGTCTCGCCAGATTATTGTATTCGCATACCGTTGGCTCTTTGCTATTCAAATTGAGAACACACTTCGAATAAATTTTGATTGATTTGATTATTTTTCTATGAGATCTTTGAACGCCAATCCTTTGCCGGTGATTCGATGAAAACAATCAATGCTCTTACAACATTTATTCTCTTCTTTTCCATTCCTACGATGAGCTTTCCCCACATGCCGGAAGTCCAAACTCCTCATACTTATCTACCCCAAGTTGAAAAACCCAATACCATCAACCTTCTTTCCTATGATGACATCGTTAGCTACATCGAAAGGATCGAACACGAAGACCTCGAAAACATCTGCAATCCTGAAGACTTATCACAACTCAACCTCTTCGTTGCGCAGCTTGCTGAAGCTGGCCTTCTTTCCGAAGACGGTCAAGAAGCAGAAGAGCTCCACGATGACATTCAAGAACTCCTAAATAGCTCTGACAATCCCTACAGCTTTGCCTATTCCGTAGATGGCCAGGTTGTTGTTCCTGCGATGCTCTACGGTAACGGATTCCAAACCACTCTATGTAAAAGCTGGGTTAAAAAGGCCTGTCATAAAATCAAAAAGTTCGTCAAAAAACACAAGAACGAGATCTTAGTTGGAGCTGCCGTTGTAGTTACAGTCGTCGTAGTCGTCGTAACCGTCGGCGCTGCAACGGGAGCTGCGGTTGCAGGAGCAGCTGCCGCAGCAGCCGACTCTTCCTCTTCTACAGGATCTTCACCAACTGTCCAAGAGGTCATTGAAGAGCGTGTTGCAGACTTCAAAGAAGCCGTCTCGGAAACAATCCCCGATCTAAGCACGCATCATACGCCAGAGTCCTTTGGTGAAACAGTCCGTAAAATGGGCTCTGTATTAGCCCATGAAACCCTGGACGGAGTAGCAGCTGTCGCTGCGGTTGTCCCTGGCTTCATGCAAGAAGTTTCCAATACAGGTCAAAAGCTAGGCTTCGATACCCAATCCAAAGCTGTTGAGAACTTCGAAAAGATAGCAGGCCTCGGACATGAATACATCGATGCGGCCTTTTCTACTCAGCTGGCTGAAAAATATGCAGCTCGGCAAAAGGCATCCCTCATGTTCAAAGAGGACATGAAACTCGGGATCATCCCCATCGCCCCTGGTGCTGCAGGGAGCATCCCGATGACCGGACGGGTAGCTCCAACTCAAGCAAACGGCGTCAAAGGCTGGATTAGTGGTCAACCCATCCAGAACCTCACCTCTAAAGGGAATGTCCCCAAATGGAGCACAGTGCGACAAAGGCATTGGAAAAATCGAGCCGAGTGGGCAAAATCCAATCCAGGGAAACATGAATTTGCAGCCGATCAGCTCAAAAGAATGGAAAACGGATTAGCGCCTCAGCGAAAAAACCAACATACCGGCGAATTTGAAAGCATGGAACTCCATCACGATCCAGCTCAACGAGACGGCGGACTTTTTGACTTCATTGAAGTGTGGCCAGACCAACATGCTGCAATCGATGCCCTCAGACAGTTAGGAGACTGAAATGCCTTATTTTGATGAACTATTTGCTTCTACCATAGGATCAGAGCCAGTAGTTTATAAGCAAAAAAAGCTCATACGAGTCGATTACATCTCCTTCGAAGATGGCGATCAGTTCTTAATAAAAATTGAATCTACAAAAAGCGATTGGAAACAAGGGATCGTCCTGGATTTATTCGGGTATTTTGAGATTGATGGCACTCAATTCCCGAACAAAATAGTTTTATGGGAGAACCCTGCAAAAAAAGAGATATTAGTCAGACTTTTTCAAGATAAATCGAAAAAAAAGCCCCCTAAAACTCTTCCTAAAAGAGGACTCTTAGGCATAAGAAATGCTTGGGATAATGGGGTCTGCAAACTCAACTATTGGACCGGGGGAGCCGCTATGATTGCAGAACCCATAGAAAATGGCATACGCTATAAATGCAATGACGGCGCTCCTGATGAAGACTTTGACGATATCATCTTTACTATACAGAAAGTGATCTAAGCAAACCTTCATTAAACAGCAATTTGGTAGAACCTTTCATTCCAACTTCCATCTGCAAAAGACAAAAACATCATTTAAATTATGCCACCCTTTGACAAGCTATTTACCCAATCAAAAGGCCAGCCTATCAACTACGCTGGAAAAACCATACACCTTGCAGATAAGTTTCCCGTGTCAAACGAGGATGTTCTTATGATCACCTTTGAAAAATCCAATA
>JAFEGF010000279.1 GCA_018240225.1 Verrucomicrobiota bacterium | reverse complement strand
CCTCTTTTGAGGCCGAATTTCAGTATTTTTTTATTGATGGTATCATAAGCCGGTATCAGCGGGAAACTCAAAAGGTTGAAGTCTGCGATTTCAAATCATGCATTTGGAAACCGACAGCGAATGAGTCGTTGATCCGAAAAATGATGCAGGGAAAAGGTATCGTCAAGGAAACGGAAGTTGATAATCTTTTTTTGACACTTCGTCGACAGGCTCTAGCTGGTAAGTAATCTTTAACCTAAATCCAGTTACTTAATGCGTCGTCGCTCGATAAAGCGCAGCAGTAAAATACATCCTCGAAGCTTCGTTAAGTTCGTCGAAGCTCAAGTTGACATCCGCTTTTCCTTTGACGGGAATCATCCGAATGACCTCGTATATTTTATGCGCCCTTGAAACAACGCAATCTGACCTTCCATCATAGAAATCGTCAAGGTGGAACTGGATTTCTGCCATGATATAACGCGGGCTATCTGTATGGTTAGGAAGCGGTATGCGGATCTTAGCGTCAATATCAAGATATCCTGAATAATCAAATTCATTTTCCCAAATGTTGGTTAAATCAAATTCCCATCCTTTAGCTTCCAAGATTTTCGCGAATGCTAAAACGCCTTCTTTTAATTCTTCGGGAGTTCGAAACGAAAGCGTTCCTCTGACCCCATCTTCGATATGAGAGACAGCGTAAGCTTCACTCCCGCCAGTGTCTGTCGTAACTCGATCGATTTTTTCCTGAATGCTCTTGAGAGACTTTGTAATATTGACATTGTTTGGCCCAAAATGAGGGGTCGCTCCAATTTCTTCAGCAACCTGTGTGCAAACCTCAAGAAAACTCTGGGAAGCCGTTTGTTCATCTTGAAACAACTCATCTTTCGATCTGGCACTATTTGTCCATAACGTACTGTCCGTGCCTTGAATATGATTGACTTCGCTAATCGTTGCCCGAATCGGGTCTCTTAATTCTCTCCACAGCTCCCGGACTTTTGGAAAATAGCTTTCTTTAGGAACAAGAGCTCTGATCTCAGGCTCATATCTGCAGGGAATAGAGTGCGCGAGGGCCATTTCCAAGACTTTTGCGTCAGAGACTGTAGCCAACTCTCCTGATACGACGATCTTTTCAGCCCAAGGATTCACGCAAAAATACGGAACATCCTTGTGACGTTTGTTAGCCCCAATAAAAAAGGCTTGGTATTGTGGACCTTCCGACATAGAAACAGCTTTTACGAATCCATTGTACAATGGGAGCATCTCAACACAATCTGAATTTAAACGAATGAGCTGCAGCATTTTAGTTCGTATAGCCAGCAAGGAAGGAGCTAGGTAATGGCCTGAAGAAGATCTAACAGCCATGAACAATGAGCTTAATACGCCGCTAAATTTTTCAAGCGTGTCGCAACAGGCATCTTCGTGAGTCAGTAGCTCAATGCCATGAGAATTGTGGGCAAATCTTTTGATTAAGGTCATTTCAGAAACAGGTTTTTCTTTTGTTATTGAAGCTTTTGAAATTGTTGCCATTGTTTGCTCATAATTATTAAGTTTATGTTAATAATTATACTAATAAAATTAATTTTGTTAAAGAATTGATTTTGTTTTTTTAATTATTTGATTGCGAGTTAGTTAAAGGGGTGATTCGTCTGCCGACTACGTGCTTTGTGTTATTGAAAGAGATTTTGAAGAAATAAATGTTCGACTCAGATTGATAATCAACGGCTTAGATAGGTCTGATTAATTTTGCAGAAAGAGGTGTCCAATATAAATTATCTACAGCCTACGAAAAAGGGGCTATTTTTTACGGTTCATCTGACAAATTCGTACCCGCCTTAAAATAGGCGGCGCTTTAAAGAAATAATCATTTGGATAGCATTGATAATCAATTGCTTAGATATGCAGAAGCAATTTAAAGAATCAGTTTCTGACGTCGTCGAGTTTGCCTCAGAATTCGCATTTTCAATCGGGCCGTGCCTGAGAGCAATGGTCGTTCCCTCTAAAATGCAAATTTTGAGGATCCTCCTTGTCAAACTCCTGATTCTTTAGGCTGTTTCGGTATAGCTTGCAGAGCCAGTTCCATTCTGTGGTGATGATCGTTTTTAAGGTGGAGTGCTTGGGCTTCCAATTAAGAAGTTCTTTGGCCTTTTTGGCATCGGCGACAAGACGGGGAGGGTCTCCTTCTCTACGGGGAGCAAGCTCAGTCGGCAACAGGCGCTGGCTGATCTGTTTTATTTCTGAGACCACTTCGTGGACGGAGCTTCCTATTCCAGTGCCTAAGTTCATGATGGCGCTTGGGCTGCCGTCCAGCAAATACTGCAGGGCTTTGACATGGGCATCGGCAAGATCGACGACGTGGATGTAGTCGCGGATCGCTGTGCCATCAGGCGTGTCAAAATCGGTCCCGAATATAGCGAGGCTCTTTTGCTGTTTGGCAGCGACGCGCAGGGCGATCGGTATCAGATTGATCGGTACCGATCCCCGTTCGCCGATCTCGGCGTCGAGGTCGGCGCCTGCGGCGTTGAAGAAGCGGAGGGAGATAAAATGGATCCCGTAGGCCTTATCAAAGTCCTTCATGATCTGTTCGACCATCGCTT
>JAFEGF010000027.1 GCA_018240225.1 Verrucomicrobiota bacterium | reverse complement strand
CGGGGAGACGTCAAAGATCGCTAAAAGGATCCAAAGACCGATGGCATGGTTTTAGTACAGCTTCTTAGAAGCTGTTTTAAAACCTAATTTTTGAGTCTTCAATACGTTTAATCATCAGTCGTATCATAGAAAGATAGCACCAATTTTGGGTTGTTTGCGGCAATGTTTCGTAATCTTTGGATAGCCGTCTATATCGACTCATCCAGCTGAATGTCCTCTCCACAATCCATCGTTTTGGTAGCACCTTAAATCCTTCCTCTTTCCTCTTGACTAACTCTAATTCAATCCCTTTGTCTTTGCAAAAAGCGTCAAGAGGCACGCCGTCATATCCTTGATCGGCCCATATCTTTTGTATACATGGTAGATAGAACTGGTTCAAAAATTCTCTAGCTCCTTGCTTGTCTGATATATTTGCCGTTGTAATATGGCAACCTAGTAAGAGCCCTAGTGTATCGACAATAATATGCCTTTTTCTGCCTTTAATTTTTTTTCCCACTATCGAATCCGCTCGGTCCTTTCTCTGCTGTTTTAACAGACTGGCTGTCTATAATTCCAGCGCTCGGATCTTCGTCTCTTTCCGCCAATATCCTAACGGATTTCCTTAGTCGATGATTCAATTTTTCAAAAACATCGTTCCTTTGCCATTTTCTAAAATAGGTATAAACTGTTTGCCACGGAGGATAAGTTGTTGGTAGAAACCTCCATTGACACCCTGTCTTTGCCAGATAAAAAATTGCATTTAGAATCTGTCTCCTACTGTGTTTGGGAGGTCGACCTCCTCTAGTGTAGTCTACTTTAAATGCTGGTGCGATCTTCTCCCATTCTAAATCAGATAGGTCGCTAGGATATATTTTCATTGCTGGTCCTCAAAAAAGAAGAAACAGCATACTAAAAATTAGGTTTTAAAACAGCTTCTTAGAGACTGTTAACATTCTGGAAGGTTGACCGGCACAAACAAGGCTAGTCCGCCTTCCGAAGTCTCTTTGTACTTGGATTGCATATCCTCGCCTGTTTGGCGCATCGCAGAGATGACCTGGTCCAGCGAAACGCAGTGCTCCCCATCTCCGTGGAAAGCAAGACGGGAGGCATTGATGGCCTTGATGGCGCCCATTGTGTTCCTTTCAATGCAAGGAATTTGGACAAGCCCGCCGACGGGATCGCATGTGAGCCCTAAATTATGCTCCATGCCGATTTCAGCTGCATTTTCAATTTGCTCGTTCGTACCGCCGAGAGCAGCCGTCAAGCCGCCTGCCGCCATTGAAGTGGCAACGCCTACTTCCCCCTGGCATCCCATTTCTGCAGCTGACAGAGAAGCGCCTTCTTTATAAAGGATCCCGATCGCGGCCGCGGTCAGGAAGAAGGTGATGATCCCTTCTTCTGTTGGATTGGATGTGAATTTTTCGTAATAATGCAAGACTGCAGGGATCACGCCGGCAGCTCCGTTAGTGGGAGCTGTCACAACCCTGCCGCCTGCGGCGTTCTCTTCGTTGACAGCCAAAGCGAACAGGCTGACCCAGTCAAAAAGTTCCGACGGATCGGAAAGATCGGGGCCGTTCTTAGTCAATTCCCGGTGCATTTGGGCAGCGCGGCGTTTGACGTTCAAGCCGCCGGGCAATATCCCCTCCTGCTGCATTCCCCGTTTGACACATTCGCGCATCACATCCCAGATCTTCAGGATCCCCGTGCGGATCTGCTCTTCGGTACGCCACGTCTTTTCATTGGTAAATACGATTTCGGCAATGCTCTTGTTTTCAGAACGGCAGTGCTCGAGAAGCTCTTCGCAAGTTTGAAATGGATAAGGGACAGGATCTTCAAAAGATGTTGTAAAAGTGGGCTCTAAAACTTGGTCTTGAGGAACGACAAATCCCCCCCCGACCGAATAGTAGATGTCGCTGATGAGGACATTGCCTCTAGCGTCAAAGGCTTTAAAACGGATCGCGTTCGAGTGGTAGGTGAACCTCTTTCCCTTGTGATAGATCAGTTGCGTGTCCACATCGAAAGCAAGGGTGGCCTTCTGTAAAAAATGGAGAGTCTTTTCCGCATGGATCCTATCGATGTAACTGCTGACTGCATTAGGGTCGACTCCATCCGGCGTATAGCCTTCAAGTCCCAATAAAATGGCCACATCCGTTGCATGTCCTTTCCCTGTCATCGCTAAGGAACCGAACAGCTCTACGGTCAGTGAAAAGAGATGAGGCAAATGCCCTTTTGCGACCAAGTCCTGGGCAAATAAGGATGCTGCCCGCATCGGACCGACTGTATGAGAGCTGGATGGGCCGATCCCGATCGAAAATAATTGAAAAACACTGACTGGAACATATCTTCTTTTTGTGGCTTCTAAAACTGACATAGCAATCCTTCTATGCGTTAAATAAACTCAGGTTCTGGCCCATTTTTTTAAAGCTGTTCGAAAATAAAATCAACATAATTTTAAAACCGCAGATCTATCTCCATGACACTTTTGCAATTCAAATCTTTCCTTGTTGAGAATTTCTCTTGTTTTGTACCATTTATACCGAAACAACCCCTAAGTTAATGGAGTTTTTATGAAAAAGGTGATCTGTTCCCTATTCTGCGCAGTTGGATTGATCGGATCGATCAATGCCGGCGTCATCGCACAAAATTGCTCTGAATCCATGGATGCTGCTGTCCTAACGAGCATGGAAGATCTTTCGGACGAGCTGTTTTGCGGAGGTCTCCAAGAAATAAACAACCGCTGCAGAAAATGCGGAAAGCCCAAGTAAACGGGACCAATTTTAAAATTGGACCTTGCTGTTCTGAATCAAAAAAAATTTACAGGATATTTAGAATGGACAGGATGAGGAATTTTAGTGTGCTCTTCTTCATCCTGCCCATCCTAGTGCCTGTTATTTTATTTTCTTCTGCAGAAGAAAAAGTTATGGAAGCATGGATAGGCCCTGAAATTGCCTTTTCCCAAGATTTTCAATGAGATTAAAAATTCATTTACCAATCGAAGCTTATTCCTGTACAAAGTCGAGTTTGAGTTTTAACTGGTTGCTGGGTAAAATACGGGTTTAATTCCAATTTCAGGGTATCTCTATGCAGCCAAAATACATCTTCATCAGCGGCGGGGTCGTTTCATCACTTGGCAAAGGACTGACAGCTGCATCGATCGCTATGCTCCTCGAAAGCAGAGGCTTAAAAGTAGCCATGCTCAAGCTTGACCCCTATCTGAACGTCGATCCAGGCACCATGAACCCCTTTCAACACGGCGAAGTCTATGTCACCGACGATGGCGCCGAGACCGATTTGGACTTAGGGCACTATTACCGCTACACCAATTCCCCGATTTCCTCCCTTTCCAATGCCACATCAGGCCAGATCTACGATGCCGTCATTAAAAGAGAGCGGCGCGGCGACTACTTAGGAAAAACAGTCCAGGTCATCCCTCACGTTACAGACGAGATCAAACAGAGGATTTTGGCCTGCGCGAGACAGCAAGCAGACACAGACGTTGTTCTCGTTGAGATCGGCGGGACTGTCGGCGACATCGAATCGCTCCCCTTCTTTGAAGCGATCCGCCAGTTTCGGTATGAAAGGCTGAAGGACTGCATCAACATCCACCTGACCTACGTCCCCTTTGTAAAAACGGCTGGAGAGGTCAAAACAAAGCCAACGCAGCACTCTGTGCAGATCTTAAGGGAGATCGGGATCATACCTGACTTCATCCTCTGCCGCTGCGAAGAGAGTTTAAGCGAAGAGATCAAAGACAAGATCAGCCTGTTCTGCAGCGTTCCCAAAGAAGGGGTCATCGATGTCGTCGACGTACCGTTCAGCATTTACGAAGTGCCGATCAATCTGAACAAGCAAGGCCTCGACAATAAGATCTGCCAGATGCTCGATCTGCCTAAATCAAATGCCGACCTTTCCCGTTGGGAAAAGATGCTCCATAACATGCGCAATCCAAAAGGAAAAGTGGTCGTTGGCATCGTCGGAAAATACCTCCAGCACCAAGATGCGTACAAGTCGGTCTTTGAAGCCCTCCACCACGCAGCGATCGCCAACCAAGTTGAAATCGAAATCCGCCGCTTCGAATCAGATAAAGTCCTCGAAAAGGGCGATATCGAGAATGTGATCGGAGGCTGCGACGGCTACCTGGTCCCAGGCGGATTTGGCGAGCGCGGCTGGATGGGAAAAATCATGACCGCAAAATACTGCCGCGAACGGAAGATCCCCTACTTCGGCCTCTGCCTTGGAATGCAAGTGCTCTGCGTCGAATTTGCCCGGCATGTGCTCGGCCTTAAAGATGCCAACTCCACCGAGATCGATCCGAACACCTCCCATCCTGTGATCTCCCTGTTAAGCGAGCAAAAGGGGCTTTCGAACCTGGGCGGTACGATGCGCCTTGGAGCATTCAACTGCCTTGTAAAGGCGGGAACCAAAGCGGAAAAAGCCTACGGCTCAACACAAATTTCTGAGCGTCATAGGCACCGTTGGGAGTTCAACAACCTCTACAAAGACAGCTGCGAAAAAGAGGGCCTTGTTCTTTCAGGCGTTCTGCAAGACGGGCATCTCTGCGAGATCGCCGAAGTCAAAGATCATCCATGGATGCTCGGCGTTCAATTCCATCCTGAATTTAAGTCCAAGCCGACCGCTCCCCATCCCCTCTTCCGCGACTTTGTCGCGTCGATGGTCCACAGGCGGACGCACTAATGGGTAGGATCTTAGGCATCGACTTTGGCAATGTCCGCATCGGGCTCGCCATCACTGACGAACAAAAACGGATCGCCCTGCCGATCGGTATCATCCGCGCCGGAAAAGACCACAAGGCAACAGCCGAGCTGATCTGCAAAGAAGTCTCCCGTTATAAGGAGATTGAATCCGTTGTCATCGGCCTTCCTCTTCAATTGAATGGGAAAGAAGGGGAAATGGCCCTGCTCGTCCGAGCCTTTTCCCAAGTTTTTCAAGATACCTCTTCGCTTCCTGTCATCTTTTGGGATGAGAGGCTCACATCAGCTCAAGTCGAACGTTTTTTAAAAGACGCCGGCATGAACCGGAAGAAACGGACGGAGCACAGCGATGAGATGGCCGCGACAACGATCTTGCAGAACTACCTTGAGTCTTTAAAAAATCGGATATCATGACATGCACTGTTACTCCGCAAATCCTTTTTGAAAAACTAAAACATGTGCAGACCGACAATCCTCTTTGCCAATACACATTGGCAAAATGTGAAAGGCTCTCCCCTGTCATTAATGAAATCCTTCAGCTCAAAAAAGAGAAGAACGCTATTATCCTAGCTCATTCCTACGTCCACCCCGACATTATCTATACTGTCGCCGACCATACCGGCGATTCCTACGGCCTTGCGAGCATTGCGCGGCAAACAGATGCCGATACCATTGTCTTTCCTGCTGTGCGGTTCATGGCGGAAACGGCAAAAATCCTCAATCCCGATAAGACAGTCATCGATCCTAATCCGAACGGCGGCTGTTCTCTTGCCGATAGCATCACTGCAGAAACTGTCCATGAGCTCAGAAAGCAGTATCCACAGCATACCTTTGTCTGCTACATCAATACGACAGCAGCCGTCAAGGCTGCATGCGATGTCTGCGTCACCTCATCGAATGTTTACCGGATCATCGAGTCCCTTCCCAATGAAAAGATCTACTTCCTCCCCGATAAGCTCATGGGACAAAACCTCCAAGATTATCTGCTGCGCAAACAGATCAAGAAAGAACTGGCCTGCTATTCAGGCACCTGTTACGTCCATGAAGAATTCAATAGTGAAATGATCGACCAGGTCCGCAGCTCCTATCCTGATCTCACAGTCCTGGCCCATCCTGAATGCAAACCTGACGTTGTCAAAAAAGCAGACCATGTCTGCTCGACAACAGGGATGGTCGACCATGTCCAACGCCATGCTGCAAGCCGCAAGCCTTTTCTACTGTTGACAGAATGCGGAATTGCGACGCGGCTTCAGGTTGAAAATCCTGACGTTCAATTGGTGGGATCCTGCATGATGTGCCGGTATATGAAATCAAACCATTTAGAAGCGATCTGTCAAGCGCTCAAAGCGCCTGCCCCTAACCAGATCATTACGATCGATGAAGGGATCCAGGCAGCTGCAAAACGCTGCCTGGAGACCATGTTTTAATGAGATTAGGAAACTTGAAGCAGCTCGACCCTCTTCTCGCATGTTTCTCTAAGCAGAGTCACGATAGCGTAAGTAGGTGATGTCTGCTTGATCAGGCCATGGACTTGAGGATGCAATGCACCCCGCTCAATGTTCATCGTTTCAAGCTGATTAAGAATTTGAAGACATTTCTGCGGAGTCATTTGACCCTGCGTCACCTTTTGATTCAACACTTGGAACAGATTGAGCAAGCCTTCCTTAGCAATCTTGTCTTTATCATTGAGGTTAAAGGGCAGTGCAAACTCTTCGCCTCCGCCTAAATTGACCTGAAGCGTGCCAACAGTCGTCGAAGCGCGCCTTTGGACAAAGTAACCCCAGTATCCGCTTGAACTCTCTTTAAATGAGATTCGAGTCAGCTCGTCGTCTTTCATTGGATTTGGAACGGGAGTAGGGATGCCCATTGCCCAGCTATACACTTTGCTAGCTGCCCAAGAGATCGTTTCCGAGTTGCGGAAAGCATACATCGCGCTGACCGCTGTCGCAGCGCCATATATAATCCCTGCTGGAGGCACGACCACTGCGGCAACGCCAATTCCAACAGCCACATCGCCCATGCTGAACTTTCCAGCAGCTTCCCGCTTAGCTTCCACGACGTCTGCCTTTAATTCATCGATCAGCTTCATGATCTGGTCGCTGCGCCTTTGAATTCTTGCCATCTCATCTTGCGTGGCTTTGATCTTCTCTTGGCATTCCCCAGTGTACTTGGCCTTTTCGATGCCTGCATGCAACGTATCTTCTGCTATCTGATTTGCAGATGCGTAAGCGGCTGTTGCTTGATCTTTTAGGGTATTAGCCTGTTTGAGCAGCTCCATTGCATGTTCCAGATCTTCCGAAGAAGCCACAAGCATCGCTTTGCCCGACTTGCAATTTTCCGATGCTGTTCGAGATGTTTTAATAAGACGCTCAATCTTCTCTTCAAGCGTCATATCGGGATCATCGTTTTTAGCAATCTTTTCAATCTCTTCAAACACTTCCCCGCACTCTCCATAAAAAGATTGGGCTTGTGACAGCTTCTGTTTAGCGGCAGCAAACAATTCAGATGCAGCAGCGTAGGTGCTGGTTGCTTGAGAATTGAAGCTTATCGCCTCTTCTTTCTTTGCTTCCACCTGCTGCAATCCATTCGAATTGATAGACGAGATGTCGCTCAATTGAGATTGGAGTGTTTGGACGCCTTGGCTGATCAATTCTAAATTGCTATTAACCGTCTCATAAGACTTTCGGTTAGCCTCTTCAAGCGTCTGGATCATTCCGACATCGGCATTGATATCGTTGAGCAGCCTTTGCAGGTTGGTCGACGCTTCAGGGCTGGATAAGTTCCATAACTCTTTCGCTCCGCAAGTTGTAGCAATAGCTCCTGTAACCAGATCCCCTGCCCAAAGGCTAGTCAGTCCTGTTAACAAGGTAAGGATCGAACAACCGGCGCGCATCGGGTTGGAAGCCGTATTTTGAACAAATGTGCGCAATGCTGTCGTCTGATGGTAGATCTTTTCTGCGCGGTCGCACAGGGTATCGCCAAGCTGAGGCGTTGTTGCAACATCCCGCTTGCTCCAGAATTCTGAAGAGGCATTCAATGTTAACATTGGATTTGGTCTGTCTGTTCCCGATACTGATCCATCAGTAAGGGCAGGTGTTCCACGTGTAGCCATAACACTCCTGGTGTAACGTGTAGTTGGAAAAAACTTGATCATTGTATTTTCTCGCAATTGTTAAGATTATGTCAAGAAATTGCAAGAATTAAAAAAAACGAACTTTTCCTCTTGGCAGCAAAAAGGCCTGAATGGTTAACTTAAGAGGTAATTGCAAGAACTCATTTACCAGTTATAATCGCCCTTTTGAGGCAATTTGCATCTCTTCTTCTCACCTACCTCACAAGAGGTTGGCCACGTCGAATGAACCGTGACAGCATTGCTGCCACTTGCAAATAACCTCAAAATCATCGATTTTTCTAGGCAAAGCAGTTTTATAATTACCTCTATAGTATTGGAATCTTAAATAGTGGAACCATGAACGAATTGAGCACACATCCTTTAGAAGAACCTGGAGTTTCGAGCCGCTTTATTGATCCGTGCATCATAGTGATCTTTGGAGCGACCGGCGATTTAACAGCACGCAAACTGCTGCCCGCCCTATATAACCTTGCCAAAGATGGACAGCTCCCCGCCCAGTTTGCCTGCGTCGGATTTGCAAGGCGGGAAAAGACGCATGACCAGTTCCGATCTGAAATGAAGGATGCGATCAAAAATTTCTCCCGTTCAAAGCCAATTGATGAATCGCTATGGAACAATTTTAAGGAGCACCTTTTTTACCATGTCTCTGAATTCCATGATGAACAAGGGTATCAAAGGCTCTGCGGTTTCCTCCAAGAACTTGATGCTAGATTAGGAACAAAAGGGAACCGTGTCTTCTACTTTTCAACACAGCCGAGTTTTTTCACTCTTATCTGCGAAAACCTCCATAAGGTCGGACTGATCTACAATGCAGAGACTGTCAAGGACAAATGGTCGCGCATCATCATTGAAAAGCCATTCGGCCATGATTTGAAATCGGCGCAGTCCCTTCAAACAGAGCTCCTCCGCTTTTTAAGGGAAGACCAAATATACCGGATCGACCACTACCTAGGCAAAGAGACTGTCCAAAACCTTTTGATCTTCCGTTTCGCCAACTCTTTATTCGAATCGGTCTGGAACAACCGTTACATCGATCATGTGCAGATCACCGTTGCCGAGGACATTGGAATCGGCTCGCGCGGGGCATTTTGGGAAGAGGCTGGACTTCTTCGCGATATCGTCCAAAACCATATGATGCAGCTTCTATCCTTAATGGCGATGGAACCGCCTGTCAGCCTTTCTGCTGATGCGATCCACGATGAAAAAGTCAAAGTCCTCCAAGCGATCCGCCCGATGGCAGCTCCTGACTTTGAGCACTCTTGCGTCAGAGGACAGTATGGCCCCGGGTTCATCGGCGGCCAAGAAGTCGCCGGCTACCGTTCAGAAAAAAATGTCTCTCCAGCTTCGAACATGGAGACCTATGCCGCCTTGCGCTTGTACATCGACAATTGGCGATGGGCGGGCGTCCCTTTTTATTTAAGAGGGGGCAAAAGGCTGCCAAAAAGGGGCACGGAGATCGCTGTAGTCTTCAAAGACCCTCCCGGTGTTCTTTTCCAGCAGATCAATAAGCGCAATGAACCAAACTCTCTTTCCATCCGGATCCAACCGGATGAGGGAACTTCTCTCAAGATCAATTGCAAGGTCCCTGGGCCTAGCAGCCCGATCCAGCCGGTCAAGATGGACTTTCGCTATGGATCCTATTTTGGAATGAGCCCGCCGGAAGCTTATGAGAGGCTGATCCTCGACTGCATGCTCGGCGACAATACCCTTTTTGCGCGACAGGACGAGGTGTTCAATTCCTGGCGCCTGCTCACGCCTTTGCTTGAACACTGGGCAGAGACCAAGGAAAAAGATTTCCCCAACTACCAATCTGGCACCTGGGGCCCTAAGGCCGCAGACGATCTTCTTGCCCGCGACAACCGCAAATGGAGACTGATCTAATGGCTGCATCCCTGCACCTTGTTGCCCCATCGGCAATTCAAGATGAATTGAACCGGATTTGGGAATCGTTGGAAACGACCAATACGACCCGCGCCTGCCTCTTCAATTTGATCTTTTATACGAAAAAGACCTATCGCGCCGCCTATATCCAGCGCCTTGCGCAAGCGGTCATCGAAAAGTTTCCGGCCCGAGTGATCTTCATCACCGTCGATGGAGAAAGCCAAGAGGACTCGCTAAAAACCCAAGTCTCGATCTTGACCTCGAGCAAAGGGGATTACGATGTTGCCTGCGATTTTATCCAGATCGATGCCTCCGGGGCCTCCAAGGTTAAAATCCCCTTCGTCATCCTCCCCCACATTTTGCCCGATCTCCCTGTCTATCTCGTCATGGCTGAAGATCCATCGCATGACGATCAACTTGCCAATGAACTGAAAAAATTCGCCCACCGCTTGATCTTTGATTCAGAGGCGACCGACAACCTCCCCCGCTTTGCCTCAAGCGCTTTATCGCAAGCATCTGATTCCCAAGCAGATATCGCTGACCTAAATTGGGCCCGTATTGAAAGCTGGCGGGAAATGCTCTCGGCAGCCTTTTATTCCCCTGACCGGATGAAGGAATTAAGCAAGATCAACTCGGTCCAGCTCACTTACAACTCCTGTTCTTCCGCCTACTTCTGCCATACCAGGATCCAAGCCCTCTACCTCCAAGCTTGGCTTGCCTGCCAATTAAAATGGACGCTTTCGCAAGTGCGTTTGGACAAGGACATTGTATGCATCGACTACATGAAACAAAAATCTCCCCTCGAGATTTCCCTTATTCCAATGTCCAACGCCCATCTTCCCCCTGGCCTTATTTTGAACATGGACCTCACGACCGCAGAAGGGACCCACTTCTCTTTCTTGCGAGACTTTGAGTCGATCCACCAGATCACTCTCAATATTTCAACACCGAGACAGTGCGAGCTTCCTTGCAAATACATTTTTGCTAAAGCAGAATCGGGGCATTCGCTCGTTAAAGAGATCTGCCACCGTGGAACAAGCCAGCATTTTATCAACACCCTGAAACTCGTTAAGCAAATGGATGGACAAGGACTGTGTTAATCAATCAACTGCAACCTAAGCATTGGGATGATCGGCGCGATCTGATCGTTCCTGGAAACAATACGGCAACTGTGATCTTTTGCGTCGAGCATTTTGTTGCTCTGGCCAAACAAGCTTTCCAAGACCATGGCGCATTCTATGTTGCCCTTTCAGGCGGGTCGACTCCTAAAGCGATCTTCGAGCACCTGACAGTCCACTCCCTCCTTTCCGAAGCGGATTGGAAAAAAGTCCACCTCTTTTGGAGCGATGAGCGCGCAGTTGCACCAACCCATTCCGACAGCAACTATAAAATGGCGATGGACGCTGGCCTTGCAAAAATGCTTATTCCGCCTGCACAAATCTACCGAATGCAAGCGGAAGAGAACATTGAGGCCAATGCCCAGCGCTATGAGCAGCAGATCCAAAAAACTTTGCAGAACCGACCCTTCGACCTGATCATGCTCGGGATGGGCGATGACGGACATACAGCATCGCTTTTTCCCCATACGGAAGGTCTGAAGGCCAAGGACAAGCTTGTCGTCGCCAATTACCTTCCCGATAAGAAGGTATGGCGCATGACCCTGACCTTTGATTGCATCAACTCGTCGCGCAACATTGCCGTCTACGTGTTAGGGGCGCAGAAAAAATTCATGCTCTCTGAGATCTTCTTTTCTCCTGATGATTTTGACCGCCTGCCAGCGCAGAGGGTAGGATCTAAAGAGCATAAGGCCCTTTGGATCGCAGATGAAGCTGCTGCCATGGAGCTCATCGAAAAACTCAAAAAGAAGAGCTAGTTGCCAAACTCAGATACCTGGAAGAATCGATGATTTTAAACTAGTTTGCCAGCTGCGTAAGCAGCCAAAGCCCTATTCCCGAGGACATACTCCCAGTGAGTAGGACTCGGGAATGGGGTGGCTAAATAGTTCAAAAGGGCAATTTTACCGGGTGTCTCAGTTTTGCAATTAGCTCAGGAGGCCTAAAAAAATGCGAGTTTTCATCACCGGAGCATCCGGGTATATCGGGGAAGCTGTCGCCCATGCCTTTCGGAAAAGAGGTCACCACGTTTGCGGCCTAGTCCGCTCGGAAAAAAGCGCTAATGAACTGCGCAAGCATGAGATCATCCCGATCCTTGGAGATATCAGCGCGCCTCAAACCTACTTTCTGCATGCGGAGCAAGCTGAAGTTTTGGTCCACTGCGCGTTCGAAAACTCGGCAGATGCCGTGAAAAAAGACGCAATCGCCATCGAAACCCTGCTAACTGCAGCAAAAAAATCCTCTCAGATCAAGATGATCATCTACACGTCCGGCATCTGGGTGTATGGGAACACGCGCGGCCATATCGTCGATGAGGCAACACCATTAAATCCCCTCGACCTGGTCAAATGGCGCCCAGGCCATGAAAATCAAATCCTGCAAGCTGCATCCCCCTCTTTGCGAACGATCGTCATCCGACCCGGATGCGTCTATGGCGGCGGTGGAAGCCTGACGGCCATGTGGTTTTCAGAAGCAAAACAATCGGGAACGATCTCTGTGATCGATGGCGGAAGCAACCGATGGACAATGATCCACCGCGACGACCTTGCTGAAAGCTACGTCCTTGCGGCTGAAAAGGAGCTGTCCGGCACGGTCATCAACGTGACGGATGGGACCCATTACACCGTCCGGGAAATGGTCGAAGCAGCGGCAAAGGCCGCCGACATTGACGGGAGCATCGCCTCTTTGCCGATGGCAGCAGCTGTTTCTCGCTGGGGAGCGCTTACAGAGGGGCTGGCAGTCGATCAAAAGATCTCTAACGAACGGGCAACGCGGCTATTGAGCTGGCACCCCCGCCACTTGAGCTTCATCGATGAGATCGACCTATATTGGGAAGCTTGGAAAGCGTCTAACGAGAAAAACTAACGTCTTCGCTTTCTGCCTGATGCTAACGATATCAATGTCGTTGCTGCCAAGATCGCAACGATGACCAGCAGAGCAGTCATCAGCGGAATTGGATAGATCTCGGCCAATATCATCTTCGCGCCGATAAAGACCAAAACTGCGCTTAGGCCAAACTTAAAATACTTCAGCTTGTCCAACGAATGGGCAAGGGCGAAGTAGAGCGAGCGGAGGCCTAAGATCGCAAAGATGTTCGATGTGTAGACGATGAACGGATCGGTCGTGATTGCAAAAATGGCTGGGATCGAATCGAGCGCAAAGACCACATCGGTGCTTTCGATCATGACAAGGACGAGGAACAGGTAGGTCATCTTCCATTTTCCCCTCTCGACGACAAAGAACTGTCCTAGGCCTTTCCTCTCAGAGAGAGGGATGAACCGCTTGCAAAGACGGACAAGCCAATTTTGCTCCGGCAGCAGGTTCTGTTCTTTCTGCAAGGCGAACTTCGCTCCGGTAAAGACAAGAAAAGCTCCAAGCAAATAGATGATCCAATGGAACTTTTGGATCAGTCCGACACCCGCCAAAATCAGAACGATCCTCAAGACCAGGGCTCCCAGGATCCCCCAATACAGCACCTTATGCTGGTACATGGGGGGAACTTTAAAATAGGTGAAGATCATTACAAAGACGAACAGGTTGTCAACGCTGAGCGATTTTTCAACAAGGTATCCTGCAAAAAACTGAAGCGCCGCCTCAGGCCCTCTGAAATAATAGATAAGCCCATTGAACAGCAAAGCAACCGCAATCCAAAAGCCGCTCAGCAAAAAGGCTTCTTTGACACGGATCGCATGCACCTTCTTCTGAAAGATCCCCATGTCGATGAACAACAGGAAAAAGATCAAGACATGAAAGCCAATCCAAAATAGATAGGGATGTTGCAAGGGAAGATCCTCGTATATTGAACCCGTCTTTAAACTCTATACACGCCAGGATCTTCCCTTTTCAATCTGAAAATTTCTTAAGAAGAACTATACATTCCGAATAAGAACCTAGTCCTAATCATCCGCTAGAATAAGTTGCAAAGCTACCTCTTGTAATAAGGTTGGTGAAATCCAGGAGGGTATTTTAGAAAAGCCCCTGGATAATCTGCCTTGAGTTCTTTGATCTTGCCATCATACAACAAGCGGAACTTGCCGTTAGTGGCATTTACATGCCGAGTCGTTTTCCACATGCAACTCCTGACTAATTTATCGTCTAATGGTTTTTTACCCACAGGATGAGGTTCATAATGATGGAAATGCAGATACTCGGATAAAGCGTCGATTCTTCCCAATAGCGTTGCTAACTTCGATTCCTTTTTGCACGTAACCGCATGAGAATGATACTTGCTCTGGTCGCTCTGGCTCATTGTGAGGAGCATCATGGAACAACGAGACGCAGCTTTAGCTGCGGCATAAGTGCACGTTCCCTGTTTGATCGGCTTTGGGGCAAATTTAGAGATCTTCTTGCATAATTCATCTTTAACAGCACCAAGCTGTCCAACTCCTGCTAATTTAGCTGGCAGATCGAAATAAAAATAAGAGCTTGCATCAGCGCACGACTTCGATCTCTGGCTCCGGATTTCTTCGATGATCTCTTTTGTAACAAGCTTTCTATCGATCTTAACAACTTCAATAGTCGTCAGATCTTCTGGAATCCCTTCCCCTCGGTTGCAGATCGCCATATAGTCCCCAAAAAACACCAAGTCGATCGCATGGCCATCCCATCCTGCCTGTGTGACGACTAATTCGTTGGATTGAATTTGGTTAGCGACAACTTGGGCGGGAGTGTTCGGACCTGATCGTTGAAAGGCTTCCAATATTGCCCTCTTGTGCCCGTCGGAAAGGATTTGCGAACGTTGAAAATACTGCTGCAGCTGCTTGTACATCAACTGATGCATATAAGGAGAATAAGCCCCTTCAAGGGAAAACAGGGTCTTATCTATCTCGCTGCGGCTCCCGATCCCATTGCAATGTGCTAAAACCTTTCTTTTGATAAATTCGGTTGTAAACGGGTCCATGGGAATCTCTGGGGCGATCTGCGTATCCCATCCTTTTAGTACAGCAATCGCTTTCGCTGTATATCCGTAATTGTCCTTCCAATCTGTCCGAGCGCCAGCTGCCATAAGCATCCTGATCATAGGTAAATTGGAAATGTAGCAAGCTTCCAGAAGCGGAGTTGTTTTATTATTGCCGACAGCATCGATGTTCACAGGAGACAAGTGCTTGTGCTTTCCGTCCGGGTCATTGACCAAATAATTGACAATCTCCAATCTTCCTTGTTTGGCAGCATGGTGCAAAGGGGAACAGTAAGCGCCGTCCCGGATGTTTTTCGAAGCTCCAGCCTCAACGAGAATTTTTGTTCCGGCCAAGTCCCCTTTTTTAGCAGTGACATGCAGAGCAGCTTGACCGTCCCGGTCTTTCATATTAGTCCTTGCTCCAGGCTGGGCAAGGATCTTCTGCATCCCCAGTGTAAACCCTTTTTCCGCTGCGTATACGAGCAACGGCTTTCCCATAGCATTGACGCAATTGGGGTTTGCTTTCGGGTTCTGGAAGAGCTGAGATAAACGGCTCAAATTGCAATCATCGACTGCTGTAAAAAGATATTCTGAAATTGGAACAGGTCTGACATAAGGAGCTCTAAATGACATGGATTTTTCCTATTTAAAAAATAATAATAGGCGAAAATGTTAATTCAAATTGACGTTAAAATTCAATTAATAAAAAAACCCGCAAATTAAAATTTAAAATTCAGTTGAAATGAATAATGAAGAATGAGAAAATTTCTATGAAATTTACCTTGGTAAGAAGATGATCGTACTCGGCATAGAAAGCACATGCGATGAGACAGCCTGCGCCATCGTTAGAGATGGACATGAGATCCTATCGTCGATCGTCTCTTCCCAAATCGACCTTCACGAACAGTATGGCGGAGTATTTCCTGAGCTGGCCTGCCGCCGTCATATCGATACGATCATCCCTGTCATTGAAGCTGCGATGAAACAGGCCTCCATCACCCACGAGCAGATCGACCTGATCGCTGTGGCAAAAGGTCCCGGCTTGATTGGCGCCTTGCTGATCGGACTCAATGTCGCCAAAGCCCTTTCATTGGCCTGGGGTATCCCGTTCATCGGCGTCAACCATGTGGAAGCCCACATCTATGCGGCCATGATGCACCTGCAAAGCCCGCCCCTTCCCGGCCTCGGTGTTGTGATCTCAGGCGGCCATACCTTCATGGTCAAAGTCCATGATGTCGGCAACTACACAATGATCGGCACGACCCTCGATGATGCGGTGGGCGAAGCGTTCGACAAGGTTGCATCCATGCTAGGCCTACCCTATCCTGGAGGCCCTGCAATTGAGAAATTGGCAAAGGACGGAAATCCTAAAGCCTTTCCTTTTAAAGCTGGTAAAGTGAAGGGCAAACAGTGGGACTTCTCATTTTCAGGATTGAAGACAAATGTCCTGTACACGGTCAAAGGACCTAATACTGACAAGCACGCTCCTTTGATCATCAATGAAGAGACAAAACGCGATATCGCTGCCTCATTTCAAGATACAGCCCTGCAAGATATTGTCACAAAAAGCTTATCTGCGGCCGACGCTTACGGATGCCAAGCAATCTTTATTGGAGGCGGGGTTAGCAATAACTTGAGACTGCGGGATCTCTATCAAGAAAAAATGCCCAAAATACCGATTCATTTTCCTGAAAAAGCGCTGAGCTTAGACAATGCAGCGATGATTGCGGGACTTGGCTTTCACTGCTATAAAAGAGAGCGTCATGGAGATCCAATGGACTTGGAACCCATGACGCGCATCCCACTTTGAAAAATTATTCAGACTGCGGACGTTTCCCTGAATGGAACGACCTCGGAGCTTTAGCTTTTGATTGGCTCACCTGCTCTGAACGCATCTGCTGATACTCAGACTGCGCTGCAGGCTTGCGTTGCTGCGTCGGTCGATTAGCCCTCTGAGGCTGTCTCTCAGTCCCACGAATTTCTACATCTTGAGCTGTCCGCCGTTTTCCTTGCTGCATCGGACGATTAGCCCTCTGAGGTTGTCTCTCAGACCCACGATCTTCTGCACCTTGAGCTGCCTGCCGTTTTGCTTGCTGCTGGCCTCTTGTGGAAGCTGTGCTCTGTTTTTTGACAGGAGCCTTCTTCATTTGTGGCTCTGAGCTCTGGTCAGCATATACAGGAGAATACTCCTGAGGTGCTACTGCCCAACGGTTTCCCCAAAGCTTCTTCTTTTGTTCGACAGACTTCTTTTGGCTCACCTTTTTGCTCTTATATGCAGGCTTTTTCTGCGCGCGATTGCCGCCGACTCTAGCTGCACTTTGCCGCTTTTCTTGACGAGTAGGCTGGCGGCGCACTTGAGGCTCTTCATCATAAGCTGTTTCATCATCGAACGCTTCTTCCATATAAGCAGTTCTTTGCTGGCTTCCTTTCCGAGCAGGCTGGCGGCGCACTTGCTGCATCTCTTCGAAGGCAGCTTCATCATCAAACGCTTCTTCTACAATCGCCTCTCTCTGCTGGCTTACTTTTCGAGCAGGCTGACGACGCGCTTGCGTTTCTTCTGCAGCAGCTTCTTGCTTGCGGACTGGAGCTGCGTTGCGCGCTGCTCTTTGTTGCTGAGCTTGACGTGCTGGCTGACGACGCGCTTGGGTCTCTTCTGCAACAGCTTCTTGCTTGCGGACTGGAGCTGCGTTGCGCGCTGCTCTTTGCTGCTGAGCTTGACGTGCTGGCTGACGGCGCACTTGGGTCTCTTCAGCTGCAGTTTCCTGCTCAAGGACGGAAGCTTGTCCGCGCGCTGCTCTTTGCTGACTAGCTTGCCGCGCAGGCTGGCGGTTCACCTGCTGAGATTCGATTTCATTCTCTTCGAAGACAGCTTGCTGGTCTATAGAATCTGCTCGAGATTCCACGGCTACACCATCTCTGTCCCGATGCGTTACCCGCGGACGGCTAGAATTTTGCCGAATATCCTTGGCGCGTTTGCTCGAAGAAGCCGTCGAAGATTGCGTCGATATTCTTTTTTGCTGGCTTCTCTTAGAAACGACAGGCGCAGAGACAACTTCATTTTCTTCAATAAAATCATCCTGAACAGCTTCTACATAAAAGTCAGAATAATCATCCACCATAGGAGATTCTTCCTCAATCACCACTGCATGATTTAAGATCTCCTGATCTTCCCAACCATCATTTTCGTAACTCGCATAAGTAAATAATGGCGTCATTAACAAGACCAACCACTTATTATTCATTTGCCCCTCCAATAATTGCCCCAAAAAACATACAACATATTTTAAGCAGACTTAAATCCACATCTAATAAATCAGACAATTAATTGTAAATAAAATATTTTAAACTAATCCTTGGGGC
>JAFEGF010000278.1 GCA_018240225.1 Verrucomicrobiota bacterium | reverse complement strand
CGCTCAACTTGCAAATTTTCACTTTTGTCAGCTGTCAGCGCATGGTTCTCAACAGTGACATATGACGTTTTGGGCTGCACATGGACCTCTGCTGGAAGATCGCAGCAAGCATTGGGCTTGACACAGATGTTAACGCAGCTGTGGTTGATCGTTAATGCATCCAAAGGAGAATTCCAATCAACCGCGCCATCGTCCCATGTCCAACCAGGCCCTTGGGCAACCCCGTCAAAATCGGAACGGTCGATGTAGATGTTCCCTTGGATCCGCTGAATCCCTTTCAGTTTAAGCTGAAAGACCAGGTCTTCTAACGAAGCAGTTGAGAATTCCGGATCTCCTGAACCTTTGATCCACAGATTTCCCTTGAGGGTCCCTTTTTCAATCGGGCCATCAGCATAGATCTTTGTGAGGAACCGATAATTGCTTCCTAGGATCTCCAACGCAGCAGCACCTGTGATGAGCTTCATGGTGCTAGCCGGCATGAACAGATGGCCTGCATTATGCGCATATATCGTTTTTCCGGTTGTTAAGGAAACAACCTCGATCCCGATATGAACATTCGGATCGACAGACGCAACGATCTGCTCTATTCCTTGCTGAATAGCTAAAACTTGCTTTTTATTAAAATGGGCCTTGGAGCCAGCTTCAGCAACGGAAGAAAAAAGGACAAAAGAAAGGACGCAAAGAACATTTCTAAGGATAAACATCATTAAAAAAACTCCTACACGAGATTTTTTTGGAGTCTGGCTGTTAAGCCCGATATTTTTCTTGAGCTTTTTGGGACCATTTTTTCAACAGTCCCTTCATGGGCATACACCTCAAACGCATGCCGCGCGCGCGTTACAGCAGTATAGAGAATTTCTTTGCCAAACCTCTCCGCCCCTTCAGGAACCAAAAGCATGACCCGATCATATTCGCTTCCTTGGCTTTTATGGACAGACAGGCAATAGGCATACTCAAACGGAGCAAGCGCAAGAGCTGGGATCGGTTTTTTATCACCAAAAAGAGCGTAATCTTCCTTTCCCAACTTCATTTTTTTGCTCGTCGGATCGATCTTTTTCATGAGAATCCCCGCATCGCCGTTGTAGAGCTGCGAAGAGTAGTCGTTGCGCGTAATCAGGATCGGTATTGCCCACCACCCTGCGCTTGGCAATTGGGTCTGGAAAGATTGGTGTAAAAAGCGATTGATCGCATCAACGCCCAGCGGACCTTGCCTAAGGCAAGATAGGATACGGAAGCCCTCTAAATGCGCAAGAAGCTCTTGGGGATCTGGAGGCGTTTCATAAAAGGCCGGATAGGCAGCATGCACCATTTCGTACAAACTCTTTAGCAAGGCGTCTGGATGTTTCAGCATGAATGGTGAAAATCTCTGCATCACTTCTACTACATCAGCTCGGCAAATCGCTTCGGCAAGCTCTGCAAGCTGAACATTTTCAACACGCTTGGATTGCTTTAAGGCAACAGCCGGGCATCCGGCATCGATCAGGTCTGCAAAAAAACTGCCGGCATCAACAGCTGGAAGCTGTTCCTTATCTCCGATGAGCACCACACGAGTCCCCGATGGGATTGCAGAGAAGAGAAGACCATAGAGCTTAGCATCGATCATCGAGCACTCATCGATGATGATGAGATCGGCGAGCAGAACCGTTTCCGTTTTTTGCGAGCCATCTTCGCGCAGCTGGAGCAAGGCATGCAACGTTCCCGAGCGCAAAGATTTCCGGTCTTCTTCCTCCAAAACAGAACCGATCTGCTTCTCTAAATGGGTTACAGCTTTTCCTGTCGGAGCTGCTAAAACGATCCGGAATTTCTTCCTCTTTTCCTGGGGCAGTCCTTCTAAGCATTGCTTGACCAAATGCTTTGCGGTAAATGTTTTTCCAGTGCCAGGACCGCCGATGATGAGGGAAATGGATGAGGAGATCGCCAACTGGACAGCCTGCTGCTGCTCAGGATTTAACAAGCTAGAATGAGGCTTCGGCTCGATGCGCGCATGGGGCTTAGCTTCAAGCAAGCGGAGAAATTCTTGAAGGAATCGGGTTTCATCGACCCAGTTCTTTTGAAAATAAAAATTTCGGCCGCATGAACAAATGGGCTTAAGCGGCATTGGCTCATTCCCTTCAAGGATGTGATGGATTTTTTTAGGAAGCTGATCTTTTCCTCGGCGGGCAAGGTCAAACAGGCGTTGCGCTTTTGGATCAGCAACTTGTTTTTCGATATCAAAACAAAGATGCCCGTCGGCAAAGCTTCCCATCATCAAAGACAGAAATGCTGCAACTTCTTCTAAGCTGCAATCGGTCTGCGCAAGGAGCCTTTCGGCGTAAATCAGGTCGACTGGATCTAACAGCCCTTCAGCGACACAAGAATTGAGTTCTGTCCATCCTCGAGCGTGCATCCAACTCCTCCTGATGGGAGCATACTATAACTGCAGAAGTTCAAAGCTACAAGGGATTTTGGATATACACAAACAAGATGAAAAATCGGGAATTTGGCAAGGAGGCGCCATGAATTTGAGCCAGGCAAAGCCGGCGTCGAAGCAGCTCAACTTGAATAAGTTGGGCGATGCAGACGGGTCTCAAAGTCA
>JAFEGF010000277.1 GCA_018240225.1 Verrucomicrobiota bacterium | reverse complement strand
CAACATGAGGAAGCAGGGTGTTTTTTTGCTTTTCCTTAAACACGCAAGAAGCTCGGCTTGCCAAAAGAAGCAAAGCATTGCCGCCCATCGAATGCCCGATCAGTCCAACTTTTTTCAGATCAAGCGCGTCATTAAACACGGCTGTTTGGTTGTCTTGCAGCCATTGGAACACGTAAAGGATGTTGTCGATTACTTTTCCATATCTGGAGCAGCTGCGCTGTTTCCAGAATGTTGGCTCTTCCGGATCTGTATTGAGTTGGTGTTGGATGGCGACCACGATATAGCCATGGCTGGCTAAATCTTCTGCAATGAAACCATAATCGGTCATAGCCACCGTGTCGCCATGGCTGAGAAGAATGAGAGAGTGCTTTGGTTTTTCTGTTAACAAGGAGAGATCCGCCATCTTGCTGTAGACCTCAACATCTAGCGGAGGCCATTTTCCCGGTACCCTCTTTTCAAAGACTTTATGGTGTTGGCCATGGGAACCTTTGCCAGTTGGAAAATAAATTTGTATAGGGATCAGTCGGCCGTTGGGATGCTCGATTTCCTTTCGGGATGAATCATTCAGATCATACTTAGCGATTCCAACTTGATATGGCCCTGTCGGGATAGGCAAGGTTTTCATATTCAGAAAGTATATGCTATCGGGTTAACATAGGGCTAGGCTTTCTTTTGCCGAAAAAATGAGTCTAGAAGTGTTTGAATTATGAGGTGATTTTTTGGCAGGCCTTAATGTTAGCGTTCATTCTGAATAGCCGTAAATTTATCGACCAAACTTTTGCTTTAAATATGCCTGATGCTCAACATCGGTTTTTTTAGTTAATTCTAAACGCATATATTCTAAACGTCCAACACAAAACTGAACGCGGTTTAAACTTAAAGCATCGTCTGAATATTTCTCTATTGTAGGAATTAAGTCCTTTATATAACACACGTTATCGATTTTCGTTGTTTTGAATGTAGACTCACCACTGAAAACAACGATATTATGGATAAGCTGAGGTTCCAAAAAATCAAAAATATGTTGGATCGCTTTGATATGTTTATAATTCTGTAATAGTGGATTCTGAAACGTATATTTATTTTTATATAGAATTTGAGCCCACAGTTTTGATTTAGGATTGCCAAAGATCCATCCCTTATAATGCTTAGTCTCGATTACGAATATACCTTTTGTACTGACCAAAATATGATCAATTTGGGTAGTGGAACCATCCTCTAAACGTAAAGTGACGCAATTTAAAACATGTGCATTTTTATTTTTACAATACTCTTCTAAAGATTGTCTAACTAGTGCCTCGCCGCTATTTTCAACTGAAGATCTACGATTTGTTCCAATCGTATAACCAACTATAAAACATACTAGTGGTAGTATCAGGAAACAAATAATATTAAAACTGTCCTTGCTAAAGTCGTCGAACATTTTTTCTTTCTTTTTCGGATTTTAGTGATTTGTAAAAAATTTAGTTGCAAAAAAGCGCGTTTTTTTAATTTCAGGAAATTATAGTGCCTGGTTATAAATAATATGCAATGAAAAAATCTTTTCATCTATATTTATTGATTGGAGACTTCCTGAAGTAAAACATATCTACAGAGCAGCAAAGAACAAATGAAGGAATCGCAAGAAGACAAAATCATTTCAGAATTTTTGAAATCATTGGAACCATGGGATTCTGATCACCACTAAGATAAAAAAAGACTCAAATGGAGTAAACTGTTCAGAAAAAAGTCATAAAGTAGATAAGATCGAATTACAGCGAGGAGGGAAGCTCATGGGCTTAACGGAAAAGGCTATTGATTATTTGGAAGAGCATATTCCAGAGCTTGCAGAAGTGGCATTTAAGCAGGCTTATTGGGCGGCTTTAGCATCTGGCAGCAGTGTGCTTGTAAGTGAGAATGGATGCCTCGTTGAGGTGTTTCCTGACGGGCGGCGTACGTTTATAAAAAAATTACCTTCTTGGACTCCTGTTAAGCGTGGTCAAAAGTTGGAAATTAAATGAACACGAATACTCCTCGACTTCGCATGTTTGCAGGTCCAAATGGATCGGGCAAAAGTACTTTTAAAACCATGATTCGCAGAGAGCTCTTAGGCATTTATATCAATCCTGACGAGATTGAAAAAGAAATCGCGGAGCGTGGATTTCTAGATCTTAATACTTTTAGTGCTCCGACAACCGAAAAAGAAATTCTTGATTATTTCAATAACTCGCCTCTTTTGAAAAAGGCGGAATGTCTTGATGAAGCACAGGAATTGAGATTTAATGATAATAAACTCAGCTTTCATGATGTGCTTCCTAATGCCTATTTTGCTTCTGTTGCTGCCGATTTTATACGTCAGAAATTAATTCAATCTTCTAGATCATTTACTTTTGAAACAGTGATGTCTTTCCCCGATAAAGTAGATATTCTTCAAAAAGCTCAGGCAAGAGGATATCGGACATATCTATACTATGTGGCGACTGAAAATCCTGATATCAATGTTTCGAGAGTGCAATACAGAGTAAGCATCGGTGGCCATCCTGTCCCCGAAGATAAAATTGTAACGAGGTATCACCGTTCTTTAGATTTATTAATGCAAGCTGTTCAATCTACTCATCGTGC
>JAFEGF010000276.1 GCA_018240225.1 Verrucomicrobiota bacterium | reverse complement strand
CAAATAAAGAAGAATTAATACAGAGAGATGCAAATCAATTAGGGCGCTTGTGTCCATGGTGATTCCTCGGAGAACAATACAAGAACTTAGCGTTTATTAAGTTAACACAAAGCGATCGAAGTAAGCAGAGCGATTTTCTCGACAAAGAGAATAAACCCCTTCTGTGTAATTATGCGCAGCCACGAGCATGTGAACAAAACCTTTTTCGCTCCCCTCATTTTTAATACATTAAGATTTTGATGTTTAAAACATTTAGCTCCGAAGTCCAACAGTTTTGCTAAATCGCTTAATCCTAGAGGGTTCATCTTCTTATCTCTGAATTTTTATTGATCTTCTGGGTTAAACAAATAGCAAAACTAGCTAGCTTTGACCACTCAAAAGTTCTGAATGCGCTTCTCCACTTCCAACACACAAAAGGCTCGGGTTTCCCCGAGCCTTTTCATAGACAAAATCCAACAAAATTCCGACTCCAAAAAAGCACGCCCCCCTGCCAAAAATTCAATCGGCTCTCTGGATTCCCACTTCCAATCCTTCATTATTTCACTAGACCGAATGAAACTGCTGCAAAAACTATTTAGTTTTTTGCACTTTTCTTGTACATTAAAAGGTTCTATGAGAAAACAAGCGCCGATCAATTCTAAATTTAATGCATCATCTACAGCTTCAGAGGTAGTAAATGGGTTACCCTTGAGGGGTAAAACAGCAATTATTACTGGAGGACATTCTGGTCTTGGCTTCGAATCTACAAAAGCATTATCCGTTTCTGGCGTGAATGTTATTGTAGGAGCTCGAAATGTTCTAGTTGCTCAGGAAAAACTGGTTGATATGCCTAATGTGGTTATAAAACATCTAGACTTATCCGATCTAGAAAGTGTCAAAAAATTTTCAGATGACCTTATAAGCTCAGAAATTCAAGTGGATATGCTTATCTGTAATGCTGGGATTATGGCTTGTCCTGAAAACAGAGTAGGTTTAGGTCAGTGGGAGTCCCAATTTGCTACCAATCATCTCGGTCACTATGCGCTGACTAATCAAGTGTGGAAAGCTCTTAATCCGGGAGCAAGAGTTGTTTGCGTTTCCTCTGCAGGACATCACAGCTCACCAATAAGATGGGATGATATACATTTTGAACACGGTTATGATAAATGGATGGCTTATGGTCAATCTAAAACCGCGAATATTTTATTTGCATTGCAGCTCGATGAATATGGTAAAGAACATAATATTCGCGCTTTCTCTCTTCATCCCGGAAAAATATTTACCCCTCTGCAAAGACATCTTGAAATAACAGAAATGATCGAAGCAGGTTGGCTTGATGCAGACGGTTATCCAGCTGATCCAACCTTTAAAACTCCTGAACAGGGTGCCGCAACACAATTGTGGGCAGCGACATCGCCCATGCTCGAAGGGTTAGGAGGAGTTTATTGCGAAGACTGTGAAGTTACCAAACTCGCATCTGAATATTCGGAGCCTTTTCGAGGTGTTTGTGCATATGCTATTGATCCAATACTGGCACAAAAGTTTTGGGATATTTCTGCAGAACTAACGGGTGTTAATGCTTTTTCCTCGAATTGAACCTGGTATGCAGAAGTAGAAACCTCTTGGTCAATAGATCGGGATATCTATAATATAAAAAGCCATATCATGACTTTGCATTTGCATTGAGCCATCGGGCTGAAGAGTAGGCCATGAAAGGTTGAGCATTTCAACACCTGAATGTCTAAATCCTGGAATAATTGTTGCGTATGGCTCAGGAGATTCTTTCATTCGCGACTCATCATAAAGAACTTGAATGTAACAAATTTGCCTTTTGCCCCATTTTTTAGCTGCAGCAACAAATTGATCGAACATCTCTAAAGCAGCCCTCGCATTTTCTTTATGGTTTTCTGCCATCAGAAAATATCCAATATACAAGACCTCGTTTGGTTGAAAGCCTTTTTCTTTGAATTGTTCGAGCAACTGGGAAGAAAAAACATTCCCCATGCTGTAGTCAAGGTAAAACGAACCTAGAGATATCCCGGAAGCAATTCCTATCACTTCATCCCTCTTTTTTGCAATAACAGTAAGCGCTTCTTTTTCATTTACATAAACAGTGTCAAACGGATGAATCAATTGCTCCTTTGGAGGGGCATAGTAATATGGAAATCCAAGAAGGTGTTGTGCACACCATTCATGAAGCAGAGGCAATAGAGGAAGAACCTCTTCTCTGGAGAATGCTTGAACTTGCATAGATTCCTTATTGCCATTGATTTCGAAGTTTGCTGAAAGCAGGGGAAAACAGTAAACCTGAAAAATGAATATTAGCGCCTTTAGCGATCTAAACATAAGCATCCTTCCTTTGCAAAGCTCTGTAGTTAAACCACATTGAGCAAAATATGGGAAACAATTTTGATTTTTTCAAACTGAAAAGTTCTGAATGCATCTCTCGACTTCCATCATGAAAGGCCAGGAAATTCTCCGAGCCTTTTTCTATCCAAGTAACGCCAAGATCACTTTTCCTATCTTTAGTTCTGGTCTCTGCTATTTTCCCCATAATTCCAGGGATAAGAATTTCGTCTGACCGTGATTATTGATTGTTACCTCGTAAAGATCGTCCTTTAGGTTCATAACCTTCACGTAGAACACCTTTGGAAT
>JAFEGF010000275.1 GCA_018240225.1 Verrucomicrobiota bacterium | reverse complement strand
TCAATCGTAGAGACGCTTTTGACTTTTGCATCCCTAATTACGGGCCTTATTCTAACCCCCTTTAAAGCCCCATGCATCGGACGTATGCAGCTGCGCATACGTCCTGTTTCTGGGACTTTAAAATAAGGGCGTAAAAGCCAAAATCGCTTATACGATTGAAGTGGAAACGGTATATACCGAATTAAAAGCAGCTAGCTGCCTTTAGGATCCGGTTCATTAAAGCTAAGTCAAATAAAGTCAGTTCATCGCAAAAAATAGCAATCTCCTGATAGCCCACAGAATCCGCTTGCCTGAGCAGCGCATACAAGTCGTGAGCGTTCAAAGCAAACCAATGGCAGGCGGCAGGCAGATCAAAAGTCAATTCCTCCCGACTCAAGACCATTCTGGTCTTCATCGGATCATTGCAAACAGACTCCGATAGCAAACGGCTTTCTTTGAAGAGATGGACCGGAGTGCGAGGGGCATAATGACGGTATTTCATTCCAGGAGAAAGAGGGGTTGATAAATCGAGGGCTGAGGGGATGATGAGCTTTTTCTGAAGCACCTCTTCGAGCTGCTCGGTAGAAACAGCTCCTGGACGCAGCAGCATGGGATCCTCGCCGATTAGGCTGATCACCGTTGATTCGATCCCGTAATGTGCTGATCCGCCGTCAATGACAGCAGCGATTTTGCCGTCAAAATCGTGGATCACATGTTCGCATCGGGTTGAGCTGGGTGTTCCTGAGATATTAGCGGAAGGAGCGACGATCGGTTCCCCAACTGCTTCGATCAACGTGCGGGCAATCGGATGGCTCGGCATCCTCAACGCAATCGAGTTCAAGCCTGCAGAGACAATAGAAGGGACGCACCCGTTCTTTTTCAAGACGACGGTAAGCGGCCCAGGGAAAAAACGTTCAGCCAAAGAATAAAAAACATCTGGAATGTCTTGGGCGATCCTTTCAACCTGTTCCAAGCTGCTTACGTGGGCGATCAGGGGATTGTCCTGAGGCCTGCCTTTGACTTTAAAGATATTGGAAATAGCTTGCGGCTGGAAAATAGAGGCTCCAAGGCCATAGACCGTCTCTGTCGGAAAAGCGACGATGCTTCCGCTTTTAAGCAAAGAAGCTGCCTCTGTGATCTGGGCTTCGCTGAGAATCCGTGTCATTGTCCTAAAACCCAAAAGAAGGAAAAGGTTAATGCGACTTTGGCCCCGAATGCAAAAACGAGCCGGTTAAAGTGGCGGTCGACAAAACGCTTGATCGGCTCTCCCCACAAGTTCATCAGCTCGGCAATCAAAAAGAAACGGAGCGCCCGGGCCAGAAAAATCGATAAGGTAAAGGCCATCAAAGAAAGTTGGCAAAAGCCAGCCGACAACGTGATCGCTTTTAAGGGAATAGGTAAAAAACTACCAATAAAGACAGCTATCTTTTCATGGGCGTTGTAGTGCTCGACGAGTCGGTTAAAGAAGTCGGGAGAAATGAGATGGGCGATGACAAAAGGGCCGATTGTATCCCAGAGCAGATAGCCAATGGCATATCCAGCCAGTCCAGTCAATAGCGAGGCAAACGTTGCGACAGATGCATAAACAAACCGCCTCTGAGGATTGTGCATGCAAAAGAGCATCAATAGCGCATCCAATGGAATAAAAAGAACGAGCTCAAGAAGAAAAATGATCCCAAGCCACAAAGGAGAAAAAGCCGATGTCGCTTTGCCGGCAGCCCATTCATAAACTTTCCTAGCAAAATTCATTTTTCCCACTCTTTTGCAAAGCCTTTATTATACAGAAAGCACCCTGCAAAGTCAAGGAACTGAAACGGGTTAGGCGATATTTTAAATTCTGAAAATGAAGACGTTAAGAAACTACAAAGAGACCCCATCCGAGCTTCAACAAAGTTATTGCATCAATCAGCTAAAACTTTCTTTCAGACGAGTCATTGAAGTAAAAAGTTAGTGGAACCCAAATAGCTCCCTCAACTATAATCTTTAATGATTAAATGGAGCTATCCGAAATGAAAATCACCGCGACGATTGTAGGTATTTACGCATTGATCCTTTTGATAGGCGGGCTTGTCGGCTATATGAAGGCAGACAGCATCCCTTCCCTAGTTTCAGGATTGGTCTTTAGCGTCGTTTTGTTCTTGTGCGCATACGCTATATCCAAAGGAAAGCTCGCAGCTCAATATGTCGCTCTAGCTGTCACCTTTGTCTTAGACGGCTTCTTCACCCATCGTTTCGCGAAAACGCTTAACTTCATTCCAAGCGGCCTCATGAGCTTGCTCAGTTTAGCAGTCATCATCGTTATCGCTTTAAAAATCCGCAAAACCTACAAGCTGCGTTAATCCATTTCAGGATGCGGCGATGCCGCATCCTAATCCGGCTCATGCCCAGTGCACTTCTCTTAAATCCTCACAAGAAGGTCACGCGATACCCGTCTTAACTCGATGTTCCACTTTATTGGAGCCAGAAGAGAATTTTTGACAAAATCAGATCAAAGGGGAAGCGATCCGAACGAGGAGTCCCATAGTGAATAGCTATGGGTGACGAGGCTACGGATACACGAGAAGGTCCGGTGGACCTTCGCAGTGAGGAGTAGGTGAAGCGGCCTTGGCCGCGAACCGGTAAGGTTAAGTGCTCTTGAGCACGAACCGGTAAGGTTAAGTGCTC
>JAFEGF010000274.1 GCA_018240225.1 Verrucomicrobiota bacterium | reverse complement strand
GCAGCCACTGAATTTGAGACCCGCCTGCATCGCCCAACTTATTCAAGTTGAGCTGCTTCGGCATTGGCTGCGGAGACACGAGAAGGCCCGGTGGGCCTTCGCAGTGCAAAGCAGGTGAAGTGCCCTTGGGCACGAACTGGTCTTGGCTCAAATTCAGGGCGTCTCCTTGGCAAAATTTTAACTTTTTACCCGCGTGCAGTATAAGTGTAAGCCGCCGGTTTTTTAATTGTCGTGAAAGGCAAACAGATGGGAGATCGATGCTCCGCTGCGTGTGCCTTCGATTGCATGTGCCAATAGAGAAGCAATCGAGAGTTGGACAATGTTAGGAGGGGCTTGATCGGAAATAGCGATCGAATCGGTAACAATGAGCTCCGTCAACTCTGAACTGGCAATCCTTTCTAAAGCAGGTCCAGAGAAAACGGGATGGGTGATGCAGGCAAAGACGCGCCTTGCTCCATGCTGTTTTAGTTCTTTGGCCGCTTGGACAAGAGTTCCTCCGGTATCGCAGATGTCATCAACGATGATGGCATCGCAACCAGCGACGCTTCCTACTAAGTTCATCTTTTCGATGGTTCCTGCGCCAGCGCGCTGCTTGACGATGATCGCAAGATTGGCATTTACCTTATTGGACAGGAGCCCTTCGAGAAATTTTTTAGCACGGGGGACGCCGCCGGCATCGGGTGAAACGACGACAGGGTTGACAAGATCTTTCTTTGAAGTGAAATAGCGGACGAAAGTAGGCGCTGCATAAAGGTTGTCAACAGGGGCTTTATGGAAAAATCCTTGGATTTGTCCGCAATGCAAATCGACAGCGATCACGTGGTCGGCTCCTGCTGTTTCCAGAAGCATGGCAATGTCGGAAGCGGAAATAGGGACCCGGCTTTCCGTTTTACGGTCTTGCCGCGCATATCCGAAGTAGGGGATGATCACGTTGATCGGTCCGGAGGATGACCGTTTCATAGCGCGTATCAGGAGGAACAGTTCCATCAGGTTGTCGTTAACGCTCCCGGAGCATGTGGGGCATGTCGATTGAATGATGAAGACTTCTGTATTGCGGACGTTCTCATCGACCTTGATCTTGATCTCTCCATCATTGTACCGGGCAATGCTCACATTGCTCAAAGGGATCTTGAGCTGCTTTGCGACAGCTTCAGCAAGCGGCTTGCAGGCGTTCCCTGCAAAGAGCTTATACGGGCGGTTTTGTTCTGCATGAAGGCTTGAAGAAATGAAAGAGAAAAAAAGAGCGCAGGCGATCAAGGCGAATTGCATAGAATATCCTGGTGAATGAGTTGTTCCGCGATCTGAACGGCATTGAGTGCAGCTCCCTTCAGCAATTGATCTCCAACGACCCAAAGATCAAATGTATTGGGGAAAGAAAGGTCTTCTCTGATTCGTCCGCAGAAAACAGGATCTTGTCCTGATGCATCCGAGGGCATGGGGAAGCGGTTGAGGGATCGGTTTTCAAGAAATGCAAGCCCCGGAGCGCTTTTCAAGATCTCGACGACCTGAGCTTGGGTAGCGGGCTTATGGAAGGTGACATTTAATGCTTCTGAATGGGCTCGAAGGACGGGCACCCGAACGCACGTCGCATTCACCCAGATCGAGTCGTCTTCAAGGATTTTGCGTGTCTCATAGAGCATTTTGAGTTCTTCATCGACATACCCATTTTCAGAAAGCGGGGAGTTATGGGTGAACAGATTGAATGCGTACGGAAATGGCATGATCCGCCTTTCAAATTCAGCTTCCTCTAAAAGGGCGCGCGTCTCAGCCTTCAATTCCTCCATTGCAGCAGCTCCAGCGCCGCTTGCCGCTTGGTAGGTCGCAGCAACAACCCTCTTGATCCCAAAACGCCGGTGCAGGGGAGCCAATGCGATGAGCATGATCGTCGTCGAACAATTGGGAGAAGCGATGATGCCCTGATGTTGTTTCAAAGCGTGCGGGTTGATTTCAGGGATGACAAGGGGGACGTCTTCTTGCATCCGAAAAGCGGAACTATTGTCAATGACGACAGCTCCTGAGCTGACAGCTAACGGCGCATACTCATAGGCAACTTTGCGCCCGGCGCTAAAGATAGCGATGTCGATATCTTGAAAACTTTTTTCATCGACCACTTCGACAGGGATTTGTTCTCCGCGGAAGGCAAGGGTTTTTCCCTCGGAGCGGGGAGAGGCGAAGCAACGAAGCTCGGCCAGCGGAAACTTCCGTTTATCAAGAACGGCAAGAAGTTCTTGGCCAACGGCTCCTGTTGCACCGACAATTGCGAGTCGGATGGGCGAATCTAGCGTCATAACAAGTGTTATCTTCCCCTGAATCCAAAGAAGCTGAGTAGAAAATATCGGAACAGCTACTTTTGGACAACAATTTTGATTGCGAAAGTCGGAGAGTTTCAATTAGACTCTAATAGAGCCAATTGCAACATTCGGACCAATGGAAAATCACCTTTATGAGTCCTGTTGTCGGTCAGCCGAATTTTGCAACTGCCTCTAAGAGTCTGTCCACAAACCACAGTATTTAGTTTTTTGAGATCCTTTTTTGGTGAGATTTCATAAGACCTTAGTCGTTCGGACGACGAGACCATGTGTTAACACATGGGTGAGAAGTCCGATATGAAAGATCACAAAAAGAATCCAAAAAACAAAAGCAGGGT
>JAFEGF010000273.1 GCA_018240225.1 Verrucomicrobiota bacterium | reverse complement strand
CGATGCTGAACCCCAATTTTTGATAAAACTCAGGCGCTTGGAAGCTCATCGTCTCTACAAAAGCAAAACGGCAGCCGCGCTGCTTCCCATATTCCAATGCCCGCTGCATCAGAGACGTTGCATATCCTAGTCCCCTACAGTCTTCCTCGACATAGAGATACTTGATATGAAGCTGCCCCCAAAAATATTGGACGACGACACAGCCGAGCACGGCGTCCCCTTCGACCATCTCAAACGCCACGGGATCTTCCGATAGCCCGTTCATCCCCGTCGATTGGACAGCGTGCTTGGCAAACGCTGCGAAAATCCGCTGCTTGAGCTCGGGAGCAAGCGGCCCCTGTTTGATCTTCATAATTGTTTCCCCATCGGCATCTCGCCAGGCGTGCTAGGCATCCCTTCAGGATCGTTCAATGGCATCGGTATGTATTGCTGCTTTTGGTAAAAAGGAAAAGCTTTCGGACACGCCTCTACATGGATGCTCTGATAACCTCCGACCTTCAGCCATTTTTCGATGAGCTCCAAAAATTGTCCACCGTAGCCAAGCCCCCTTTCCCTCTCTTCGATCTGCATCATCCGGAGCATCGCGCGATGAACCGGCCATAACTGAATATGCGCGTAACCGATGATCTTTGTCCCACGGTACAATACCAGGTGCTCATGCTCTTTATGGTTGAACGTCCCCGTGAAGGGATCTATTTCCACTCCCCTATCGAACAGATAAAACTGTCGCAGCCGCTTGGCAGCAGTCCATTCAGTCTCATCATTGCATTTTAATATGCGGATCCGACTATAGCCTGCTTTGTTGAGCACATCGCGGATAAAATCCCCTTTTCTCAGTGTGTATAGGGTAAATGGACCGTTATCCTTCTGATGAGAGATCTCATCTTGCAAAAGCCTGATCTTAAGAGCAGCGTACGCATCGCGCGCAGAGAGGTTGCTTCGCAAATAGTCCCGGAACAAAAGGTTCAGCTCAATTTCCGGATGCCCTTCTGCATACACATGGAGATTGACATCGACGCCTCCCCTCTTGCTAAAACCATAATGCAGCGGAATGTTGTACTCGCCCCTATATTGGAAACCGATCGCCTCGAGCGTGCCAATCGTTTGCGTAGGATCTTTAACAACGACGATCATATCGATCTTCGGCTTCGCGGCTAGCCCTGGGACAGAGGTCGACCCGATATGGTGGACAGCAATCAATTGATTTCCAAGCGCAGTCTTGATGATAGAGCTTTCCTTCTCAAACATCACAGGCCACTCTGGATTGTAGGGAACAACTTCGATCTGCTTCATATTTTTCATAGAACAAGACGATGTTTAAAGCGGCATTTTGTTAAATGGAAAAGCTTAAGTTTGCTCAAATCTAAGTTTGCAGGCAAGGCAGTAACTGAGAAGGCATTCATGAAAATGAATCTTTACTAGAAAACTAATTCAATAGGGTCTTAACAAACCCTATCAAACTACTAATTTCAAATGGCATGTGAAAAATTCTAATACCATAGTTTGCTTCAATTTCAAGACGGGCATTCCAAATATGAGATTTGTCTGATGTTAAAAAAATGCGACAATTCATTCTTAAAGCTGAACATAAGTGCTTATAGTCTTCTTTGTTTTCTTTACCTATTAGCTGCTTGATTTTATCCGAAACGGTATCAGCTGAATCATTCCATGTAAAAGCAGATTCTTCCCATAAACAATGAGCTTCATCCCAGCTTAGCTCGCATGGCGATGTTAACATTGGAGGATTTTTTTGGGGCCGATGAGCGGAATCATAAGGAAACTGATAACACTCACAAACTGCTTCAAGATCTTTAGGGAGAGAAGCTCCAGAATCTAGATATACCTTTATTTTTTTCATGAATAACTTCGGGCGATCTTCTAAATAAGGTGCCTCATCAAGGAAATGTGCAAATGATTTATTCAGTCTTTTTACAATCTTTTCAAGAGTATCCAATGTTGGGAGAGCCATTCCATTCTCGTAGTTAGATATGCTCTTCTGTTTGGCATTGATTGCTTCAGCGAGTTGCGCCTGCGTCAGATCGTTTTCTACTCTGGCTAATTTAATTTTTTTCCCTAACTTTTTAGGATCCATAAAAATTTCTCTTCATCAAATATATATACAGATGTATAATAAATCTCTTTCAACACGTTCTTAAGCCAGAGAAAGCAGGTAGTCAATGCATCACTAACTTTGTTAACTCTCTAACGACAATACCTGAACAGTTGATCGCTGTTACCTGTTTCAGCGCAAATGCGCCTAATTTACCCTTTCTTAACGCAAAGGCAGTATATTCTATATGCCTACGAAAATCACTGTTTTTTTCCGATCAAGAACTTTTACTCTTAAATCCGCAACTCTTACCAATCTAGAACAGGATAGAGATTGTAGTCAAAACAGCGCTGACCTTCTCATTATTAGGCTCCATCGAACAGCTCTTGAACGGCTTGCTCTACAGCAAAAAGGCCAAGTTAGCTTAATAGTTAACGATTCCAGGAAAATAACCGATTCAGAACGATATGAAATTCTTTCACTGCAACGCTCTACTTTTGCTTGGGAAGAATCGAAAAATGAATGGAAAAACAGGAAACTTAAGTCGCTACGAATAAGAAATTGGCGGAAGAGGTAGGATTCGAACCCACGGTCGGTTGCCCGACTTC
>JAFEGF010000272.1 GCA_018240225.1 Verrucomicrobiota bacterium | reverse complement strand
GGAAGTTCTCGCTGTGGAAGTAAACCAAGATGCCGCCTTTCAAGAGGCGGCATTTTTTATCACCTGATAGGCAATAAAAAAAGCTTCAGTCTTTTTTTGACTGCAGCTTTAAATCGATAAGAGAGATCATTTCTCAACTTGTGGTTAGCAGCCTTTTCCTTTGCTTCATCCAGTGTTTTACCTTGGTAGACAGTCTGCTGATATTGACCTGCAAGAAATTTAGACAAGATAAATTCCCCTTCACCCTGCGGAACTGCATAAAATATCCCTCCGCAGCAACAAATGTTATAGCCATACCAATTTGGTTCCATCAGATAGACAATTTTATCTAGAGCATGAAGGCTAATTCCATCAAAATCGATCTTCTTATTAAAAACCCTTCCAAGAGCTTTTTGGAGATAAAGATAAAGAAGATTCCAATAGGGATAAATCCCTAATTGCTGTTCTGCAATTAACTTGGCATGCTTCCATTCTGGAATTGAATCAGGTGACTGGTTTAGCAATTTTCTATCGCTTTTTGAAAAATATGGATTCGAAACCTCTGCATTACCTTTCAATTCTGGCCTCTGCTTGAGCAGATTTGTATCAATCCGGTGAAGATCACTTTCACATAGTTTCCTATCAAAAATAGGAAGGTAAGAATAATCCCGATGAATATACCGCGTAATGCTTTTTCTAAACCGATGCTTCAAGATCCATTCTATGATCACTGTCCATACATCAGAAGTTGATCCAATCCCTGAGATCCCTTTTGTCAACTCAAGCAATTTTCGACTCCAAACCGGCGTTTCATCGACACGATGCATACTTCCAGGCATCTGCTCATAAGAAAGATTCAGATTAGGAAGCCATTGATGGAGGATAAAAAACTCGCCAGCGCCTCTTGCAGCATTAAAGACCTTTTGCTCCCAGCCGCTTTCAACAACAACCATATCATCAGCAACGCACATCGCCATTGTAAAATCTCGATTGCACAACGGCAAAATCTCATTGTAGTATCGGCATAGATCAAAATAGCCGCTTCCTTGAGAGCCAATTAAATATTTTACAGGAAATGCGTAAGAAGAAAATGTTTGCAAGATATCATTAAGGTCATCGTCATCATCAAAGCGGACAATCACCTCAATCGATTGATGGTCTGAGGTCTGCTTTTGAAGGCTATTAAGTAATCCTTTTAGATCAGAGTTAGGATTTCCTTTTGATCTAGATGCAAGCAGAATACTTATCCCTTCCATATATTCACCTTTGAACTCAATTTGGTTAGAATTTTAAATAAATAAGACCTGAGGTTAAATTTCACCCGCACCCTCGCTTCCATTAAGTACCTAGCAAAGATAATGCCATCTTTGTACTGCTCCTTCAGAATATGTTTATCTTGAGTCAAGTCTATTTCTCCAAGCTTTTGCCTTACACAAAAATAACCCCCATCATAATGGACAATATTGACATCGTGAATTGTCTGGATCAACTTGGGAGGGGCAATAACTATTTTAACCGATTCATCTTTGGATGTGCGCGGCAATTTGGATTTCAATTTGGATAGAATTTTAAATAAATAGGACTTGAGGTTAAACTTCACCATTCTCCTTGCTTCCAATAAGGAACTAGCAAAGATAATGTCATCTTTGTACTGCTCTTTCAGAATATTTTTATCTTGAGTAAAGTCAATTTCTCCAACCTTCTGCCTTACACAAAAATAACACTCATCATAATAGATAATATTGACATCGTAAATTGTCTCAATCAACTCGGGCGGATCAAGAACAATTTTAATCGCTCTTTCTTTAGAAAACTGCTCCGATAATGCTAAAACACCAGTTTTGTTCAAAACATCAGCCATAATTGACTTCATAGGCATTTCAACACGAAACCTCTCAAATGCAATTTCAGCGTCTTCCTGCCAAGTTTTAAGCTTTTCTAAAGCAAAAGCAGCAAAATCTACGTGGTCGGGTGCAACGGATATGAGCTGAGCCTGTCTTGTAATAACTGGAGTGTATTCTGTTACAAGACCACGCTTGGCCATCAAATGTCTTCCTAATCTGGTCGGCGAAGGGATCGGCCATGTTTCCGACTGTTTAAAAGAGAGCCCTACTTTTGTCCTTGCAATGAGATTGCTCACCTCTTCAGAAGAAAGAAATTTATTTGGACAAAAGACCTTCGCTTTTTTTTCTAATTTCTTGATTACCTTTTCACGATAGGGGGTTCTAAGGCCAAAAAAACTAAAATCAATATCCGGATGATCATTTGTCATTTTGGGAATCAGAAGTTCGCTGAACCCTAATTCAACAAAAGCCGTTGGAGCAAACTGAGAATAATATGGAACTGTCGACTCAACCATCGTCCAAATGAACGAAGCTCCTGTAGCGGCCTCAGAAAACCCCTTCCAACGCAATAGCCATGGCCCATCAGACCTGCCATTGAAAGTTTCCCCATATGGAATTTCAGTTGCTACAATGCCATAAATTGCATTGGTCTCTTTAATTTTGTTACCCATCTTGGGCAAGAAGTTTTCCCAAAAGATGTTAATTGCATCTGAATGAATTTCATGTTGAGAAATTGTAACCCTATGCCCAAGTTCAGAAAGCCCTGCATAAAACCAATTATACATGTCTTCAAGAGTATCTCTTCCTGTAGCATTATGGTTAGATGTGCAAAAATGAAACCACATAAGAATCGACCCGAT
>JAFEGF010000271.1 GCA_018240225.1 Verrucomicrobiota bacterium | reverse complement strand
GCACCTTGCCGCGCATAGCACAGAGCAATCTCTTTTCCAATTCCAGCGGTGCCGCCGGTGATCAGGGCCTTTTTATCCTTCAACAGTTGCATAAGTCTCCACCAAATTTTTAGTTAGTTCTTCTAAATCCGCTATCTTTTCGATGCTGAAAGTCGGCTGCGCAACTCCAATTCTCTTATTCATGCCGGCCAATGTCTTGCCCGGCCCCATTTCCAAATAGCATTCAACGCCTTGCTCGACCATCGAGCGGACACCCTTCTCCCATCGGACAGGGCTTGCGACCTGCTGGATCAGGTATTTTCTGACATCATCGAGATCTTCGACATAACCGCCTGGAACGTTCATTACGAGGGCAATTTCCGATCTGCACAACTCAGTCGATTGGATTCGCGGAGCTAACTTCTCTTGGGCAGAGAGCATAAGTCCGCTATGGAATGCACCAGAAACATCTAAGGGAAGGGCCCTCTTTGCACCTTTGAGCTTTAACGCTTCAACAGCAAGGGCCAGTCCTTCAGGAGTTCCTGCGATGACAACTTGGCCAGGGCAATTCAAATTTGCAACCCAAACGCGAGTTCCAGCAGGCAGTTCGTTCACGGCATCTTCGACGACTTTAGCATCAAGTCCTAGGACGACTTGCATCGATCCTTTTTCCTCTTCGCAGGCTGCATGCATCAATGCAGCGCGCATTTTTACTAGGTCCAAACACTCTTTAAAGGAGGCCCTGCCCGACGCGGTCAAGGCAGTGTACTCGCCTAAGCTTAAGCCTGCGCAAACAGAAGGAATGATATCAGGAAAATGCTGTTGGACGGTCTTTAAGATAGCGATGCTTGTGATATAGATGGCGACTTGGCTGTTCTTTGTCAGGGTCAGCTCGGGAGCAGGACCTTCAAAGATCAAACGAGAAAAATTAACCCCCAGATGCTCGTCGGCCTCTTCAAAGACTTGGCGCGCAACAGGAAAAGCATCGAAAAAATCTTTGCCCATCCCTGGGTACTGGGCCCCTTGGCCTGGGAAAACAAACGCCCATCGCTTCTTATCCATGGCTTGCCTCATCACGATTCCAAGTCAGCACAGATGCGCCCCATGTCAATCCTGCGCCAAAAGCTGTCAGTAATACATTCTCTCCATTTTGGAGCTTGTGGGTCTTTAAGAGCTCGTCTAAGGCGATTCCTACAGATGATGCCGACGTATTGCCATATTTGTGGATCGTTAGAAACACCCGCTCAGAAGGCACTTCAAAACGTTTTGCGATCGCTTCAATAATCCTCATATTGGCCTGATGTGGGATCAGCCAGCTGATCTCGCTTTCTTTCAGTCCCACGCGGTCTAAACACTGCTTGGAAGCAGCTTCCATGCGACGGACTGCATGCTTGAAGACTTCCTTGCCTTCCATTTTTAAATAGTGCTCTTTGGCGCAAACAGTCTCTTGGGATGCAGGCTTGCGCGACCCACCCGCCGGCACCATGAGCAGCTCGGCCAATTCTCCATCAGCTCCTAAGCAGACATCGCGGACAAGCAACCCATTCCCTTTGCTGCTGACAACGCAGGCCGACGCCCCGTCGCCAAACAGGACGCATGTGTTGCGGTCTTCATAGTTCACGATAGAAGAGAGCTTCTCTGATGCGACGACCAAAATATTTTGATATAGCCCTGATTCGATATAAGCTTTAGCTTGAGAGAGGGTGTAGATGAACCCCGTGCAAGCTGCTTGGATATCATTAGCTGCGGCGTTCACAGCCTTTAAGCGGGCTTGCAGCAAACATGCTGAGCTCGGGAACGCAAAGTCCGGCGTAATGGTTGCAAATAAGATCAAATCGATCTGATCCGCTGAGATGCCGGCAGAAGCTAAAGCCTCTTTCGCCGCATGGAACCCCATCTCAGAAGTATGCTCGTCGGGACGAGCTATCCGCCTCTCTTTCATACCTGTGCGGGTCACAATCCATTCATCCGTCGTATCGACCATCTTTTCCAGGTCATGGTTTGATAGGACACGTTCAGGTAAATAGGAACCTGTGCCGATAATTCGCGCTTGTCGATGCTTAGTCATGAAAATAAAAAAATTTAAATGTTAACTAGATCAATTTTACCTCACCTAAGCAAAAAAACGGAAGCTTTATTTCGCCTCCAGCAGGCAAAATCAAGTTATTTTTTACCAGAAAACATAAAGTTATCTCTCCAAAATAAACTCGAGTTTGCGTTAGAGTTCAAGCTGACCATAAAGAAATTAAAGAAAATAACAGGATATTAAGATGGACAGGATGAAGAAAAATACACTTAAAACCAAATTCTGCGTCCTGTCCATCCTAATATCCTGTTATTATTTCTTAATTTCCGAGACACGTTTAGTATACAATGCAACCCAAGTGGAACCATGCACAAATACCCCTCTGAGCTTAATGCCCTGATCGCCTACCTAAAAAAACTCCCAGGGGTAGGCTCAAAAACCGCTGAACGGTTCGCCTTCCACCTTCTTGAATGGCCCGAAATGGAGCTTAAAGAATTTTCTTTCCATCTAAACACCTTGAAAGAAAAGATTAAGCATTGTCCAGAATGCCATTGCCTTATGGACGGAGGAGTTTGCCAATTCTGCTCAAACCCTCAACGCAACCGATCCCAGCTCTGCATGATCTCATCGGCAAAAGATGCCTTTGCCCTCGAAGAAACAGGCGCGTTCCGAGGCCTTTACCACGTGATCGGAGGCCTTCTATCTCC
>JAFEGF010000270.1 GCA_018240225.1 Verrucomicrobiota bacterium | reverse complement strand
CACCTCTGGAACTCCTTCATGAACTCTCTGATCGTTGCCGTTTTTTCGACACTGATCAGCCTTGCGATGGGCGTATTCCTTATTTTTTACGGAGCGCAAGGTGGAAGAATAGGAAAGTTCCTTAACCTATTTTATGGCAACCTCGTCATCCCTGAGACTGTGCTCGCTGTCAGCCTCCTCGGGTTCTTCAGCCTTTTTTCGATTCCTTTAGGACTCTTGACCCTTATCCTTGCCCATAGCGTCCTTGGCCTTGGCTTTGTGATCCCGATCGTCTACGCCCGGTTCCTAGAGCTCGACCTCAGAATGACGGAAGCCTCTCTTGTCCTAGGAGCGACACCGTTCCAGACCTTTTTTAAAGTCACCCTCCCCTTGCTGCGCCCTTCGCTGATCGCAACTGGCCTTTTGGTCTTCATCATCTCCTTCGACGACTTTATCCTCTCCTATTTCTGCGCTGGAAGCTCCTCTCAGACCCTTTCGCTCTACATCCTGTCGATGCTCCGATCGGGAATATCTCCGGTTGTCAACGCCCTGTCTGCCGTATTGCTGATCTTGAGCAGCCTGATGGTCTTCTTCTTCTTTTCCCTTAAAACCCGCTCCCGTATCTTTTGATAGAGGTCTTAGATGATTCGAAAACTCTTCATCCGCTCTGGAATCATCCTTTTCTGGATCGGCCTCATCGCCTTCGGCCTCTACTGGCCTAAATGGCAGATCATCCGCTATGAGGAAAACTCGATCAACGTGTTTGCATGGGGCGATATCCTCGATCCTGCCGTCATTTCCGACTTCCAGAAAGAGACGGGGATCAAAGTCAACCTCAGCTATTATTCTTCCAATGAAGAGCTGATCGTCAAGCTGAAAGCGACTGGCGGAGAAGGATACGACCTGATCATCCCTTCCGACTACGCCGTCAATGTGCTTATCCAGGAAAATCTGCTTAAAGAGATCGATAAGTCGAAGCTCAACTTCTGGAACGAAGTAGCTCCTAATTTGACCGGTCATTTCTTTGATCCCGATAACCGCTATTCGATCCCGTTCGAATGGGAACTTTTCGGCTTTGGGATCGATAAAGACTACTTTGCCGACAAACCAATGACCCCTTCCTGGAAAATGATCTTCGATCCGGAAGTGGTCAAGTACAAGATTACAATGAAGAACGATCCGATCGAAGCGGTTGAGTTCGCTTCGTTTTACTTATTTGGTCCGGTCACAAGCATCAACCAGAGCCAAGCTGAACAGGTCAAAGCTGTCCTTAAGCAGCAAAAACCTTGGGTCGAAGCCTACGCCGACTTCCGCGGCGACTACTTCCTAGCCACAAAAAATTGCGCTGTCGTCATTGCTTCAAGCTCATACATTTGGCGAACGATGCGAATGTTCGACTTTGTCGGCTTCGTTGTTCCTGAAGAAGGCTCGTTCATAACGATCGAAAACCTCTGCATTCCCAAACCTTCCAATAAAGATGATTTGACCTACCGGTTCATCAACTATCTCTACACTCCAGAATCGGTCGCATCCCATTACGAAACATACGGGTTCTTCCCCTCGACGCTAAAGGCTACCGATATCGCCCACATCGATAAGCAGGCATCCGAGATCCTCCGCGACTCGGAAGAAAATTTCAGCAAGTACCATTTCTTCCAAAATATCCTTCCTCAAGACGAAGTGCGCGACATCTGGGTCGATGTCAAGTCTGGCGACTTTTAAAACAAATGACCGCTGCGTCAAAAACGCAAGCGGCCAGTGTTAACCTCGATGAATTGAGGATTTAAAAGCTAAACAACACCCATCTGCCAGGCGGAATTTAGTTTTGCCTATTGCAGGACAATGGCCATTGCTATTGCAAGCCTGGGGATATCGTCGAAGGCATGATGCTCACCCCAGATCGGATCATCGGAATGAGGAGACCCTGCCAAACGGAAGACCTCGCCAAAAATCTGGTTTTGCTGATCTTTAGGAATCCCATTGAACTTTGCTTTCAGCGCCAAATGAACTGCTTGATCAAAAATGGGAATGCTATCGAAAAGATGAGTATTCCCCCAATCCTTGTCGTTAAGATCGATCGGCTTTCCATGCAATTCCCAAACATGATAGTGGATGTTGATCCGGTCCTCTTCTGACAATTGCTTCATCTCCTTGCGCATTTCAGTCACCGATGCACCATCGGCAACTAAACGGTGAAGACGGACTAGCGCTCCCATAAAAGGGCTTGCTATGGCTCCGCCCCCAATAGGCTCTAAAAAAGGTTTAGGATGAGCGCGCCGATGCTCTTGGTAGCTGGAAAGCGCATGTTCTGTACGTCTCAGCTGATTCCTCATTGCATTTGGACCATAGGCAAACGGCAAAGCGAGTTCTTGGAATTTAACCGGATCGGAAAAATCTTCAATTCGATCCCACAATGTATCGATATGCCACTTGGTTCCAGATTCACTAACGAATGTTACCCAAACATGGGCGCCGCGAAAAATATTGTCGCGCATATGCTGCACAGCCCCTTTTAATAGAGGAGGTTCTTCATACGTCAGTCGATCGAGGATATAGGCGGCAATCAAGGCGTGGTGCCTGCAAACGCCAATCCCCTTTTCAATGAAATGATCGATAGGAATGAATGGTACTTTGACAGTTACAGTGCCATGCTTCAAATAACTGACTGATTCTTCGTAATCGAGGCTCTGAGCTGGTCTTTCTCGTTTGAAATCGGCAACCAATTGATCGGTCATCCTCTC
>JAFEGF010000269.1 GCA_018240225.1 Verrucomicrobiota bacterium | reverse complement strand
GATGTTAATAGTGTTTGCCATCTTGGAAACTTGTCGTTAAAGACAACTAGAAAAAAATGCTTGCTTAGCGAAGATAGCGTACGGATATCGCACAGCTTGTTGATGTGCTTGCTGCATTCATAAATGACTTCCTCAGGCCAGGATTTAACAATATCTTTGGTGTCTACTAGATTTGCAACCTTTGAAGCGTTTGAAGCGTTACCACTTATTTGTGGAACAGACGACATAGAATCCCCTTTTTATTATTCAATTTTATTAAAAACTTTTCATTGGGATGGACTTCTTTCAGATGCCAGACCAGGATTTGCAAAGTCTAAGCCATCCATTATTTGAAGATTTCATCCAATTGCTATAATTAAAAAATGATATCAAAGCATAATATTAAAATTCAATAAATATAATAAAAACATTTCAAAAATTAAAAAATAATTTAATGCCGCTGAAAATTAAAATAATTATTTTCATAAATTTAATCCAAGCCTAAAACAACTTATTCTATTCCAGATCATGGCTTGCCACTTTTTCATAGAGTATAGAAGGAGAGGCTAAAAACGCTAGGCGCCAACGAAGCCTTCAATAAACATCAAAACACTAATAATAAATTAGTTAAGATGCAATTTTAGTGCGCTGTCGATCCCATCATCTGTCGATTTTCTCGTACATGCTTGGGAAGACCAAGGAAATTTTTCGAAGAAAAAGATTATGCAGTAGAGAGAACAACACAAACATAGGATTTAAGCTACTTTCAAATAATTTCCCAACTTTTCCAACAATAAAATTATTGCTTTACATCGCCGCGATAATTAATTTTATGCATTTTACAACCACCTTTTCTTTTTTTATTTAATTATTACATTGAATTATAATACAATATCTTGATAAAGTTTTTTTATAAAAAATGCAAAATAAATCAAAGAATAGCTGTTGCAATCACTTTAAAGAATTAATTACAAATTCGGGTCTAATATCTGAAAAACCACATCCGAATGAAGAGCTTTGACAAACTAAAATAGGGGATTTTATGTCGTCGGTTCCAAAAATAGGCGCTCAAGTTGGAAACACTACAAACCTGGCAGACACCGGACAAATTGTTAAATACTTGCCTGATGATGTCATTTGCGAATGCAGCAAGTACATCAACAAGCTGTGCGACATCCGTACTCTGTCATTGCTAAGCAAGCATTTTTTTCTGGTCGTCTTTAATGACAAGTTCCCGAGATGGCAAACTCTTCTAACCTCTCATTTTCCTTCCTCTTTTCAATTGACGCTGCCAATTCCACAGCCCATCGCTTGTTATCAGCGCTTAAAAGCTATCGATACTAGTTTGAGGGCGGGAACGTACGAAACACGAAATTGCGATGGCCATCAAGACAAGGTCAATTGCTTAAAGGTAAAAGATGGAATGCTCATCTCTGCTTCAGATGATCGAACGATCAAAATTTGGGACCTTGCAAGCGGAGAACTGGTCCGTAGCTTAGATGGCCATCAAGGCGATGTCACCTGCCTAGAAGTAAATGATGGGATGCTTATCTCGGGTTCGCTTGATGGCACGATCAAAATCTGTGACATTGCGACCGGGCAAGAGCTGCATAGCCTAGACACCCATCAAGACAGCATCCAGTACCTGGAGGTAAAAGACGATACGCTCATTTCTGTTTCCTATAATGGGACCATCAAGACCTGGAACCTTGTAAACGTCCAAGAGATCCACAGCTTTACGACGCATCAAGACGGCATTAATTGCCTAAAAGTAAAAGATGGCATGGTCATTTGCGGTTTACTAGATAGTACGATCAAAATTTGGGACATTGCAAGCGGTCAAGAGCTACACACCTTGGTTGGCCACGAAGGCCAAGTCTACCACATAACGGCAACAGATGAGCTGATCATTTCAAGTTCAAGCGATACAATCAATATCTGGGACATTGCAAGCGGTAAACTGCTCCACAGTTTGACCGGCCACAAAGACTCCGTCACCTGCCTAGAGGTAAATGATGGGATGCTCTTTTCTGGTTCATTCGATCGTACAATCAAAATATGGGACATTGCAACCGGCCAAGAGCTCCGCCGTTTGCCTGGCCCTGTTGGCTCCGCCAGCAAGTGCTTAAGGGTAAAAGATGGGATGCTTATTTCTGGTTCAGTCCGCGGACCTATTAGAATCTGGGACATTGCAACCGGGCAAGAGCTTCACTGCTTGACCGGCCATCTCAAAGCTATCAGGAGCCTAGAGGTAAAAGACGGGATGCTCATCTCGGGTTCAGAAGATGGAACGATCAAAATCTGGGATTTTACTCCCGCTATGCCTTTGGTTCATTTTTTCAATCGTGGGAAGGATCCCATTTTCATAGACCAGGCCATGAATTCTTGCGCATCGTATCAATGCCAATCTTCGATTGCTTGCTTTTACCAATCGATCTTTCTCCAAGACGAACAAGCTGTCCTTGCAAAGAAATTTGCGCAGCTTCCTCAAGAGATGCAAAATGAGATTCTAAACAGCTTAGGCCCGGATTTTCAAGAAAACCTCTATGAAAATAGAGCGCAGTTTACCGCAGCCCTTATTACCACTTTTAAAGAACAGTTTAAAGAATTTTCGGCAGACCAGAAAAAGTCCATTTATACGCTGGTTTGGGAGCTAGCTGGAAAACCTCCGGGAGATAAAAACTGGGGAGAAATCCATGCAGCTGATAACATCCTCCGCCTAATCGATGCATTCGTTATCGAA
>JAFEGF010000026.1 GCA_018240225.1 Verrucomicrobiota bacterium | reverse complement strand
CCAAGGCCGCTTCACCTGCTACGGCTGAAGACCAGTTCGCGGCCAAGGCCGCTTCACCTGCTACGGCTGAAGACCAGTTCGCGGCCAAGGCCGCTTCACCTACTCCGCACTGCGAAGGTTCACTGAACCTTCTCGTGATTCCGTAGCCTTCTCGTGCGTCCGCAGCCTCAGACATATGTAAACATATGCCTTTGTCGCCAGAATGCAAAGGCCCGTCAAAGTTCATCAAAAAGGCTCTCAAATCCCTATAGGCGAGGTTTTAGGACAGCTTCTTAGACCTAGTTGGAAAACTGCCTCCTCATTAAAAATTTACTAATGCTCCAGCGCTAAGTATGGGGGTCCTGCAATAGAAATAACCGCCTCCTTCCGCCTCAAAACAAAAATTCCGAACAAGTTGATCGATCCACCTCTTTATCCCTTAAAACACCCAATTTCAATGTCTGATAATACCTGAAAGCGCATAAAAAAAGACGCCGCTCCCCAAGAGCTGAGGAGCGGCGTTCCGGTATCAGTTTCTATTAATGCTGGCTTAATTCACGAATCTCTAATACGTTTTTCTCGTATTGAGCTTTCGTCAAGAAGAACTCAGCAGCGTATTTCGTTCTCTGGTTCATTTCGTGGCATGTGATGAACTTGCCTTGCGTATCGCTCATCTCTTGCTGCAAGTTAATGTTCTCAGCTTCGAGCTCAGCAATCCGTTTTAATCGCGCTTCGTTCAGAGCATAGATATTGAGAATTTCACCCGTGTTGCGTGCAATCATGATATTGCAATGCTCAATTTCAGCCAAAATGGTCAAAGGATCTTGCGAGTGCAAGAGCTCTTTTTCATTTTTGACGACTTGGCGCTGCAAGTTGTCATTGATCTCTTGTAGTTCTCTAACGCGTTGAACCTGTCTCATTTGCAAAGTCATTCGCTCATGGCCAGTATAAAACTCTGCTCGGTCATCATGAGAGAGCAAGCGGTTAGAAGTATTAACGACAAAAGCCTTTTGCCCATCCCTAGCTTTTGCATGATCAGCTGTGCGAGGAGCTGATTGGCAATCTGTATGTGGAGAGTTGTGCATATACCTTTTCCTTCTTAAGAAGTTGTAGATCTTATCTAAACCTGAACTTCGGGTCTCAGCCTCTCAACATCCGCCTGTTCTTTGTGAAGCAAACAGTTTCTGCCATTCCACAAATACAGCGCTGAGCGGATTAAACCCGAATTTCAGGTAAAATGGTCGACTCATCTAGAAGATCCCGCACGACTTTGCCGCTTTGCTTAGCTCGCCGACAATTAAAGGCCGCCAGGCTAAATAAGTAGCAAAGTCGTGCAATCCCCTACAAACATCATTTTATAAGCAATTATTTTAATTTGTCAAATTAATTGAAATTAACTTTTAATTAATTAAATAAAAACTAAACTAATTTGAAATGTGCAAATGCATTATCGAAACAAAAAATCCGCTTCCGATAAATGCGCCAATTTGGCATAGTCTCGCGCCTTCTTATCGAAAACTTATCCCAATTAGAGACAGTTGCAAGACTGCTTAGCCAGGAAAATCGATGATTTTTCTGGGCACATGAGTTTTGCAAGTGCTCCATTAACCAAAAGGAATGACCATGTCCCAATCTCTATCGCCTCTTTGCCGTTATGCAGTCCAAAGGCAGCTTCCAGATTCCCAATCCGATAATGCCGAAACAGCTCCAAAAATAAAAAAACAAAGCCCCCCTCCTAGAGATGTGCTCTCTTCTTATGCACAAGAACGGGACCTGCACCCTTCGATGATCACTTTTAGGACTGTCGAGCAGGCAAATCCAATCATCGCTAATCAAACAGATCAGTAAAGCTGATACCATTTGCTTCATTGAAGGCGCTTTTTTCGGCGCCTTCTCATTTCAATTTAACATAGCCAGCCGCATCAAATAAAAATCTCGTTAAGATCATTTTTGTTTTTTGTAAATATTGTAATTTGCTAGGTTGTCTTGTTCTGACTGCCGATTTGGTTTTCCAGATCTAACGTTTTGGGAAACACCAAGCTGCATCCAGAAATGCTTCCTATTTTTGGGAAGATTAAACCAACAACTTCAACAGGCTGAGCATGTTTTAGCTGATTGAGATTCTTTGAGCTAAATCATTCCGGACTAATCTTAAACAGAGAGAAACGATCATGACTTTTCTACATAAAAAATCACTTCTCACCCTTTTATCGGGACTTTCCTTGATATCCGCAACGCTTTCTGCCCATGACACCGATACAACACAAGAAAGTGTTCCTTCGATCGAAGAGCATGTATCAGTGCGCTCTCGCCCGATCGATGAAGAAAAACGGGAAGTGATGAACCGTCTGCGCTCCATTGAAAGAGAGCAAGAAGATAGCCAAGACGGTTCACCTTCTCTATATCGTCGGGCCAATCTGAAAACGAATGCAGAGCAGTCGCAATTCCGTTTTGCACCCCGCGCTGCTGAAAAACTTCAGTTCCAGCTAGCAGCTTATCCGACCAATTGCCATTGGCTGACAAGTATTAGCGATACTGGCAAAACAATTGAAATGGAAGACGGTTCCCATTGGGAGATTGTGGCAGCAGACCAGTATGTCCTTAACTTCTGGAGAAGAAGCGACAGCCTCGTTGTCACACCTAACTACAACTGGTTCTCCTCTGGCGATTATTACATCACCAATAAGAGCAACAACACCTATGTCCGCGCCAACCTCTACATCGGCCCAATGGCATTTGGACAATATTCCCATTGGATCGTCGGCATCGACCATGTCTCTGGCCACGTCACTTTGGAAAATGGAGTCACCTGGTGCGTTGCATCAAAAGACAGTTACGTGTTCAGAGAATGGGCAGTCAACGACCATATCATCCTCGGCGTCTACGATGCCTGGTTTAATTCCTTTGATCATATCCTGATCAATGTCAACATGGACACACACGTCCGAGCAAAACAATATTAATCGCTGAACCGATAGAGGCTATTATGGCATCGCTCGCAATATCAGCAACTAGACATCAACCTCAACTTCCTGAAGTTCGCGATCAAGCGAACCAGGAACCTGGCAGCATGATGGACACAGTGCAACGAATAACCCCTTTTGTTTTAGGGTTTATTGCTACCTACGTCAGCTGGACGTTTTTTGGATTAATTCCAGGTCTCCTCATAGGCGGTTGCGTAGCTTTGGTAACATCTTTAGCAAATGCTACAATTTGTTCCATTTGGGACTCTTGCCAGCATTCCCACCCAGAAGGAAACCAAGGGCCGTCAACGCCTTGGTATCACCAGATCGTTAACTGGATACCGACGAGCTATAGCTCTTCCGACCAATATCCATCTCCAGTACATGGACATGTTGGCGTTGGCGGCGGACACTTCCGCGAACATGTCGATAGAGGCTTTGGAGGACCTCCTCCAGGCGGCGCTCAAGGACATGTCGGCGTTGGCAGAGGCCATGCGCCGCAGGTGCCAGGAAACGTTGGAGCCCCTGCTCCGCACGGTGCCGGCGGACATGTCGGCGTTGGCAGAGGTCATGTGCCTCCTCCAGGACATGGCGGAATGCCTGCGCCTCACGGTGCTGGCGGACATGTCGGCGTTGGCGGAGGTCATGTGCCTCCTCCAGGACATGGCGGAATGCCTGCGCCTCACGGCCCTGGCGGACATGTTGGCGTTGGCAGAGGTCATTTCCATTGATCCAATCCCTCTTCGGGTTCTTCGAGGAGGGATTTTTTTACAAAATTGTTTGTCCATAATTTTTTAAGTGCTATATCTATAGGGCAAAGTTTGACATTGGGTATTCGGAACTCCCTGAAGACGCAGTCAACTTCCCAGAAATTCTGTTGCAATCACTAAGGAGAAAATAAGTATGGCTAAAGCAAAAGAACCTCGCAAAGAAGACAAGAAAAAAGCTCAGAAGTCTCTAAAAGAAAAGCGATTGGCTAAACAGGAAAAGAAAAAGAAATAAGCCTCTGCGCCGTTTTCTATCTGCAACACCCTCTCTATGAGGGTGTTTTTTTAATCTCCCCTTTTCCAAATTGTGACACTTCGGTTATCGTTTCCGCCTTTCCCAAAAGCCCCAACCATTGGAATTCCTCTATGGCCCACGAAGTCAGCTTGAAACGAACACATTCTGAAGAATTCGAAGATACCAAAAGACAACGGACATCGGTCGACCACACCCCTCTTTTTTTTACAATCCACGGACAGCTCGAAGCTGATAAAGGAAGATCTTCGGCCGTCCAGATCGCCGAACTGCTATCGACGGACCAAGATATCCTGATCCCATTCCAACAATCCTCCATTAGAGAGATACGGCGTCAGTTTAGGGACCTCTCCAAAGGGCAGGAATTGGAAAAAAAAGAAGAGACAAAATTGATCACGATCACCAATAAGCTTTACGAATACGCCTTGAGAAACAGTCCGATTTCCCAGATATTGCCTGTCCGCAATGGGGAACTCGATATGCTTCAAAACACTCTTAGCAAAGATATCAGAACCGAAGCGGCCTCGATTAAACGGGAAGTGCGGATCGTCCTTCGGGAACTGCAGAGCATTGATATCAATACTCTTGATCTACCTGAGGTGCAAGCCTATCTTTCGACACTCCTCCAGCTGTCGATCAAATTCTCTCCGATCCTCGACCTAAAAAAATGCTCCGAGAAAGATGATAACACTCGGATGCATGATTTAGCCGCAGCTTATAAAAGAGAAGGCGCCGCGCAGCAGTTCCCGAGGATTTTAAGCGATTACCCTGAAATCGTAAAACAAGTGAATGCGCTAGAATCTGTGTTCCATGGCATTTCTGAGACCATGAAGGAGATCAAAGAGTTTTCTATCCCGCTCTATAAAAGACAAGCAGAACTGGTCCAACCGAAAGCGCGCCCTCAGATCGAAGAGCAGGTCCTTATTCCATTTGGACAAGTGGTCTATCCGGCAGCAGCCCAATGCTTATGGCAAGTTTTCCGCAGCTCGGCATCCCAAAACAACGATCCAAAGCTCATCGCCCTTTTTGGATCTGGCGCCCTAGCCTCCCCTATCCCGGAAAATCTTGATTACGCCTACTGCAACAAGCTTTGGTCCCTCTACTTCAACGAACCTCATCTTGAAGATCTTGGATTTGAAGAGTGGATGACCTTAGTCCTCAAAGAAATCGAACCGGAACAGCTATCTCTGCTATGCACCCAGCTTCAGGTCCTGGCCAAAACCATCACTGAAATTAACGAAAGCAAAGATATCTCCAAGCCCGATAAAGTGCTGCTCACATCTCCATACCATGCAGAAATGATGGAAAAAATGCTCGCCCAGTTCCAGGGAGTCCTCTCAAACAACCAAAAAACCCTTGCTGAGGTCCATCTCTTTCTAACCGCCAAAAGTATGAAATAGGAAGATCGATTCCATTTCATCCCGCGTTAGCCCGCCATGAGCAGCATAAAAGTGCTGCTCAAACCGATGCTTATGGAACCACCAAATGCTCTGGTCCACATAAGGCAGGATCACAAGGTTTCCGATCCTGTCCATCAGCAAATCGGAGGGCTCTTTAGAACCGAAGAACCCCTTCTGGAGCAATTCTTCCGTCAGGTAAATCTCGGCTACACCGGCAAACTGCTTTTCCAGCTGTTTTTTTACCGATCCAAGCTGAGCATCTTCAATATGCAAGAAAAAATCTCTGCAGGAACCTGCAGGGACCAAAGGCATACCTGCTCTATTTTTCTTAAAACTGTCGGCAATATCTGGAAAAACCTTGTTCAGATAAAAGGTCCGCTTAGGCTCCACAGGGACCATCCCGTGGTCGGCAGTGATGATCGTTGCGACTTTATTTTTCACATCCTGCATTGGAGCAAAAAAGCATTCCTCGAACATCTTCCAACAGTAGTCCACGGCATCGGCAAACTGCACCGATGTGATCCCATGGCGATGCCCCATCGCATCAATATCTCCGAAATAGAGGTAGATGTAGGTCGGCTGTGGATGCGGTGCTTTACAGAGCTCAACGACTTTTTGCAATCCGTTGCGCAGCTGTAAAAAAGGGAGGTTTTCCGCACCGTTGAACATGCTTTTGGAATAGGGGGAATGGGCTATCCCCTCATGCTGCATCACATAGCTCTTCACTCCTTGCGCATTCAATTTCTGATAGAGCGTTTTCTTAGGATAAAATTCAACGGGGTCGATCTTGCTCTCCAGCAAGGTGTTCAGCTCATGGTCTCCTGCATAAGAGAACAGAAGAGGAGCTATCATCCGGTCGACAAGAGGCTCGTAGTAAAACCACTCGTAGACCCCGCTTTCTCCCACCTCAAGGCCTGTATTGATCGTCGTGACATGGGCTGCCGTCGTCGATGGAAACTGCGAAGTGATCTTGCTGGCCACCCCTTCGCTCTCATACCGGTGTAAAAAGGGATACTTCGATGCATACCCGTCAAAAAACTCCCAACCGAACCCATCGATCAAAAAGAGGACGACCACATCGGGCCTTTCCCATTCCCCTCCCATCACATCTACAGGAAGAGTCTGATCAGACTTCCCAGTCAATAGCTTCAAGACCGTGCCAGGTATCCTGGAAAAACAGTAGGAATCGTACAGAGGTTTAACGAAGTGTTTGGAAAATCCGCTATTGGCAACAGCCTGGATCGATCTCTCATTGCGCATAGAAAAAGCCTTAAATATCGATGGAATTGCAAAAGACACCATCGTAACAAATTTTTCCTTTGTCACCTAGACTTTAGCGCGAGATTTCTTAGACTGAAGGAAGATCTGCGGAAATCGATCCTGAGAGTCTACCCTCAATAGATAAATCACGAACTCGACAGTCCTTGTCTTATGGATATTATCGAGCTTTTTACCGTATAGCTATAAATTCACCAGCCCATTATATCGAAGAAATCATCACAAGAGGTTGGACACATGCCCAAAGCCAGATCCAAATTGCCGCGGACGGTTACGATTTTCACGTTGGCCATGATCAATGTCGCTGCCATCGGCAGCATCAAAAACTGGCCCGTCACTGCTGAATATGGATTTGCTTCGATCTTCTACTTCCTGCTCGCCACCTTGATCTTCTTTATCCCTGTTTCCCTTGTTTCTGCAGAACTTGCAACGGGATGGCCTCAGGCCGGAGGGGTCTTTGCCTGGGTGAAACAGGCATTCGGCCATCGGACAGGATTTTTAGCGATCTGGCTGCTTTGGGTGCAAAACCTCTTCTGGTACCCGACGATCCTCTCTTTCATCGGCGCAACCATTGCCTACATCTTCAATCCAGACCTCGCTAACAACACCATCTACACAGTCTGCATGATCATGATCGTTTTTTGGGGAGCGACGATTGCCAACTTGATCGGCATGCGTACATCAGGATGGATCAGCGCGGTCGGCGTCGTGCTCGGAACATTTGTTCCTGGAGCCTTTATCATTATTCTTGGCGTGATCTGGTATGCGACTGGACAGCCTTTGCAGATCACCTTCAGCTGGGACAGCTTGGTCCCCAATATGAGCTCGCTCGAGCATCAGGTCTTCTTTTCCGGCGTGATCCTATCCTTGATCGGCATGGAGATGTCAGCTGTGCATGCCAAAGATGTGATGCATCCCAAAAGAGACTATCCAAGAGCGATCTTGCTGTCCGCTGCGATCATTATCGGCTCTTCGATCTTGGGCGTTCTTGCAATCGCCTGCGTCATCCCACAAAAACAGATCAGCCTCGTCTCAGGAACCCTTCAAGCCTTCACCTATTTTACAACAGCCTACAAGATCGAGTGGATAACGCCAGTGATCGCCTTGTTGATGGCAATAGGGGCCATCGGATCCCTGAGCACTTGGATCCTTGGGCCCGCAAAAGGCCTGCTTGCCGCAGCCCAATATGGCGATCTCCCACCCTTTTTCCGCGCCATCAACCGCCATGGCATGCCTAAACGCTTACTCTTGTGCCAAGGAGTCATTGTCTCGCTCATCTGCCTGATCTTTGTGTGGATGCCGACGGTCAGCGCCGCCTTTTGGATCTTATCAGCTGTCGTTACCCAGCTCTACCTGATCATGTACCTGCTTATGTTCGCAACGGTCATCAAGCTACGCTATACGATGCCGAAACACGAACGGCCCTACCATATTCCCGGCGGCAAGATCGGACTATGGCTCACAGGACTGCTTGGCATCGGCAGCAGCGTCTATGCCATGATCATCGCCTTCTTTCCCCCTTCCCAGATTGAAACAGGAAGCAAAACCCTCTACATCGCCTTTGTCGCTCTGGCAACAGCGATTTTCACCTGCGGACCATTCCTGATCCTCCTATTCCAAAAACCCTCTTGGAAAAAGCAGCTCGAGCACGAGAAAAAGTAGTAAGGTTACAATATGCGACAGCGAGGCAAAGCCAAATCAAAAAGGGTAATACCCCCTTGCCAAATGGCAAGGGCGACAATGAAGATCGATTTTGCAAGGCCGCAGCGAGCAGATTGCCACCTATTTGCGGAGTGGGTTGATAAGGTCTAAAGCAGCCACCAGGTTGCAAGAGATAGGTAGATCGCCGTCGTGATCACATCGGCGCACATCAAGACAACTGGGCCCGAGGCCACCTTCGGATCGAGCTTTTTGGCAAAGAGGATCAGCGGAATGCACGCACCAATCGAAGCGGAGACGCTGATCGATACCGTCAGAGAAACGGCAATCGTTGCAGACGTGATGACCCCTCCTCCCCAAAACAGGGAGACAGCTCCGATCACAATCCCGCTTGTTAAAGCTAAGAACAACACCATTCTCGATTCCAAAAACACCCGGTGAAAAAGCTTTTTCCAAGAGATCCGGGCATGCCTGACAAAGTGGATGCTCTGCGTCATCGACTGCATCGAGATCGATTCGCTTAACGTCAGGATCAAAGGGATGAACATCGCTAGCAGCAAGACCTTGGCCAGCACATTTTGAAAGAAAAAGGAGATCACTGCGCACGCAATACCACCGATCATGTTGCAGAGGATCCAAGGCATCCGGATCCGATAACTTTTCCAGAGGGAATGCCTTTTCCCTTCTTCGAGAGTAAGACCCAAGATCTGGAACACATCATGGCTGTGCCTGGCATCGGCAAGGTCGATCGACTCTTCCAGATAAAGCTGCACATCGATAGCGCCGCGGATCCGCTTTTTTTCATCGACGACAGGAAGAGCTAGCAGCTGGTGATGGTTCAACATCTCCATCGCCTCTTGCAATGTCTGGTCCTCGTGCAAACACACAACAGTCTTGGTCATGATGTGCCCGATCTTTTGCTTCGGCTCTTTTAAAAGCAATGACCTTGTAGGGATCACCCCTACTAACCGGTCCTCCGCATCGACCACATAAAAGTAGATCACCTTCTCGTCGATCCTGCGCGAGCGAAGCGACTCCAAGGCTTCTGCAATCGTCTGGTCTGCATAAAGGACAGTATGGACTGGAAAAGCAAAATCTTTGACTGGTCTTGTGAAATCGGTATGCGCCATGTAGAGCTCCTTTGTCTAAAGAGAGCCATAAGCGAAAAAATGCGCTGGTTAAACCAATTGAGAAACTCGGACGCCCGGCAAAATCATCAATTTTTCCGAACGAGGCAGTTGTAGAACTGCTTTGCCCGGAAAAATCGATGATTATGAGGCCAGTTACAAGTAACAGCGAAGCTGTTACGCTCCATTTGACGAGGTCGGCCCCAAGTGGGCCGGCCAAGAAGAATGGATGAAAATGGCCTCATAAGAGCGATTTTGCTGGGCAAATGAGTTTTGCAATTGCCTCAAGCATCCGAATTTTGCAATTGCCTTTATGGCTCAAAAATGGAAGAACTTGATACAATTTCACATAAAAATAGGCAATCAAAAATGAAAAAAGAATATGACAGTCCCAGAAGAAACCCCAAATCAGAGCCCGGCAAGGGCAGCCCTAAAATTGGACGTCCGAATCGACCAGTCCATGGCAGGCGCTCAGATCATGATGAGACGACCTCTTGGGAGACCTCGGCAAGCTGGTACGACAAAGCGGTCGGCCCAAAAGGGCATTACTACCACCAGCATGTGATCATCCCCAACCTCCTCCGTTTGGCGAACTTCGATCCAAAAGGGAAAAATTCACTGCTCGATCTAGCCTGCGGACAGGGGATCCTCTCCCGCCATATTCCCAAAGAAGTCGCCTACGTCGGCATCGACACATCCCCCTCTTTGATCTCAAGCGCCCGCAGAGAGTCCAAACGCCCCGATTGCCAGTTCCATATCGGAGACCTCTCCAAACCCTTGGAGCTTCAAAAATCTTTTACTCATGCAGTCTGCCTGCTTGCCGCACAAAACATCGAAGACCTTCCCCAGCTCTTCTCCAATGCCTCCCGCTACCTCGAAAAAGGGGGGAGGTTCATCTGCGTCATCAACCACCCCTGCTTTCGGATCCCCAGACAGTCCCATTGGGAAGTCGATCTCAATAAGAAAACGCAGTACCGCCGGATCGACCTCTACATGTCTTCCTTAAAAATCCCGATCCAGACCCACCCCAGCCAGCAAAACGGCTCCCCATCGACATGGTCCTTCCATCGTCCCTTGTCCGTTTACAGCGCTGCATTGAAACAAGCAGGTTTGATGATCGATGCGATCGAAGAATGGTGTTCCGATAAGCAAAGCTCCGGCAAGATGGCCGCCATGGAGAACCGGAGCCGGAAAGAATTCCCTCTCTTTTTAGCCCTTTCGGCCATTAAGTTAGGTTAAGAGCTAAAGATTAGAGCTCGTTCTCTTCTTGACGGCGGCGAAGCCGCTCGTCTTTCTCCTTTTTCCGGTTTTCCCGCCTTAGGTCGGCTTCGAGAAAACGTCTTTTTTCAAGCTTTGTCTCAGGAATGACGGCTGGGACTTCGACAGGGTTCCGATTCTCGTCGACCGCAACAAACGTGAAATAGGCAGACAAGATATGTTTATGTTCGCCAGTCTGATAATGCTCAGCCAAGACCTTGACCCCGATCTCCATGGAGGAGCGCCAAGACCTGTTGATCGAGGCTTTGAAGATCAGGATATCCCCCCTTTCCGCCGCCCTGAGAAAGTGCATCGAGTCGACAGAGGCTGTGACGCAAGTCCTTTCACTGTGCCTCTCGGCAACAACGAGAGCCACCCTGTCCAAGATCGCCATAACAAGCCCCCCAAAGACCGTTCCATACGAGTTCAGATCATTGGGAAAGACCTTATAAGTCTGATCGTGAATGGCCGATTCCGATACCTTTTTCGCTTTGACTTCCGACATATCATCCTAAAGCTTTTATTTTAATTATATCAATCTTCCAATTATTTCGTTTATTTTCTTATAATTATCGATCTTTAGAGACTGGTAACGGATTTAGTTTCTGTCGATTTTTTGGACTTTTTCAGAAAATTCTCAAAAAATCGACAGAAACTAAATCCGTTACCAGTCTCTTAATCAAAACCAAAAGATTTTATGCACGCCATTGAACCTCTTTTTGTAGCATTTAGCTCTATGAGTCTAGCCCCTTCCCCTACAATTTCTTTCCAGCTGCTCGATGCTCCCGGCAACCTCAACCTTCTCGCAGTCCTCGATTATGAACTATGGGAAAGCGATCTCGAGGGGGAAGAAAAGGTGACCTTGCTTGAAATCACCCCTGCAAGCGCCCCTACCATCTCTCAATTCCCAAAAGTTGAATCCGGCAAATACTACATCATCGGTTATTTTGATGGAGAAGACGAGCTGCATCAGGTCGTCCATATCCCGCTGCATGTTGATAATTTTTCGTTGAGGATCACTCAAAATGCTGGAGAATACGAGCTCGAGGCCTCGCCGGGCGTCGAAATGGTGGAGACCTAGACGCTAGATTACCTGATGCAAATTAACCGACCCATTTGTTATATTTCGGCTTAAGAACTGGCTTGCAGACGTAGCCCCCTACCCTCAAAAAGAGGGCTGGGTGAAGATGAGGATCGTTTTACACCATCTAGCTAGTCGAAATTCACCAAAACCCGACCGAGTTCAGTATAACTTCAGGAACACCCCATGTGCGGCATATTCGGATACATTGGACCTAGAGATCCCGCTCATATTTGCATCACCGGACTAAAACACCTCGAATACAGAGGATATGACTCTGCCGGTATTGCCGGCATCAAGCAAGGCGAGATGTTCTCTTGCAAAGAGGTCGGCAAGCTCTTCGCTCTTGAGACCGCCCTGCAAAAGACCTCCGTCAACCTCGACCTCGCCATTGCCCATACCCGCTGGGCCACCCACGGCAAGCCGACCGTCGAGAACGCCCATCCCCATTTCGACCAGCAGCAAGCGATCGCCGTCGTCCATAACGGGATCATTGAAAACCATTTTTCCCTTAGAGAAATGCTACGCACCCAAGGCAAAGAGTTCTACTCCGACACCGATACGGAAGTGATCGCCCAGCTCGTCTCCCACTACTATACGGGAGACCTCTTAGCAGCTGTTCAGCAAGCCCTCGGACAGCTCAGAGGATTTTGGGGGATCGCCGTCATCCACAAAAACCATCCCAACCAGATCATCGCCGCGGCGCGGGAAAATCCGATCGCCATCGGCTACAACCCGGCCCGCCTCGAAGCTTTTGTCTCCTCCGATGCCAATGCTTTCGGAGATAAAGACCTCGACGTCATGTTCTTGCGCAACGACGAGATCGCCGTCATTACCCCCGACAAGGTCGAAGTCTTCGACCACAGCGCGAGCGTCGTGCAGAAAACGACTGAAAAGCTCGGCCACGAAATTTTCTCGATCTCCAAAAACGGGTTCGACCACTTCATGCTCAAAGAGATCTTTGAGCAGCCCCAGACGATCCAACAAGCCTTCCATAACCGGTTCATCCCCGACTTCGGCACTGCTGAATTTGAAAACCTGACCTTGACCCCTTCCGATCTGCTTGCCGTCCGCCGCATCCTGATCTTAGCCTGCGGCACATCATGGCACGCAGGACTGATCGCAGCATCCCTTCTCGAAGACAAGGCCCGCATTCCGACCCAAGCGGAGATCGCTTCCGAGTTCCGTTACAAAAACCCGATCATCTCTGAAAACACCCTGGTGCTTGCCATCTCCCAATCAGGAGAGACCCTCGATACCATCGCGGCAGTGCGCGAGGTGAAAAGCAAAGGCGCCAAAGTCCTAGCCATCTGCAACGTCCGCAATTCGACCCTCACCCGCGAGGCCGACTGCACCCTCTTCTTGCGCGCCGGCCCTGAGATCAGCGTCTGCTCCACCAAGGCCTTCACGAGCCAGCTCACTGTCCTTTCCCTCTTTACCCTTCTCATGGCGCGCCTGCGCCACATGAGTAAGGAAGAGGGCCAAGCCTTCATCCACGAGATCCAATCGCTTCCTCCTAAGATCGAGCAGGTCCTTTATCAAAAAGAGACGATCCACGCCCTGGCGAAAAAATACGCCCCCTACGAGCGGTTTTTCTTCCTCGGCCGCCACTACATGCACACGACCAGCTTAGAAGCTGCCCTTAAGCTCAAAGAGATTAGCTATATCAACGCGCAAGGATATCCTGCAGGAGAAATGAAACACGGGCCGATCGCCTTGATCGACCCTTCGCTTGTCGTCATCGGCATGTGCGGCAATAAGCACACTTATGAAAAGATCGTCAGCAACTTGATGGAAGTGAAGGCCCGAGGAGCCCCCATCTTAGCAATGGCCCCTATCGGATCTCCCGATATCGAAAGCATTGCGACCGACGTCCTTTGGATGCCCAATGTCTGCGATGAACTCGCAAGCATCCCCTACGCTGTCGCCAGCCAGTTGATGGCCTACTACATTGCTTTGGAAAGAGGGACAGATATCGACCAGCCGCGCAACCTTGCCAAATCGGTCACCGTCGAATAATAACCAACAGATTGTTCTAGATGATCTGCAGAAAGGCTGTCATCGCTGATCCGCAGGCGAATGCACAGGCACTGAGAAATCTAACCACTCCCGCACCCCTTTCTGCAATGGCCTTGTCTAATTTAAGATCAGTTAAATGTGGAAGCGATTGCAAGATGATAGGATACTCCACAAGCTTGTTCCTCATTAAATTAAGCGATTGGAGGTTCTCAAGCGATTGGAAAGAATCTGGTAGCTTTTCTATAAGGTTGTTGCGCGCATCGATCAGCTCTAGGTTTTGCAAATCGCCCAGAGAATCGGGAAATGCAGGAATCTTGTTGTTTGCAACATGAAGCTGGGTTAGCCCCTTCATTTGCGCAATGGTCCCAGGCATTTCGACGATCTGATTGCTGTTCAAGTTCACAATTCCTACAGCATTTAAGGCTAGTACCCCTTCCGGCACCTTCTGAAGCTTGTTCGAATCCAAATAGAGCTCGCTTAACTGCGGCAACAAGCTCAATTCAAAGGGAACATCGGAAATGAGATTGTTCGATAAAGTTAGCCGGACGAGATTTTTCAACTTTCCAATCTCTAAAGGAAGATGGGTAATTTTGTTCCGATTCAGATCTAAGATCACAAGCCCCTTCAGCATGCCAATTTCCGGTGGCAGCGAGGTGAGCTTGCTCTGCGACAGATCAAGATACTGGATTCCATTAAGCTCAGTCTGATGCTCCTTCAACAGCCCACGGAACGCATGAGCTAAAAACTCCGTTTCATCCGGCTCGTAAAGCGCATTATCCTTTAGGTCTGCAATACGCTCTTTAAAAGTCCCGCCGAGCTTATTGCCCAAGACGTCGACAAATGCGACCAAAGACCGGTTTTCAAAATGGCGCATCGCTTGAAGGGCAATGCAGCAATGCAAACCGCTTAACGCTTCACGGCATCGTACTCTGACATCCGCATCAGGTATCGATTCAGAACGATGCATGAGCTCATGAAAGACCGTCTCGATCCGGGAGCAGACAAAATCGGGATCTTTGCATTTTTGATTAAATTCATCACTTTTAGATTGGACGCTGCTTGAAGGAAGCTGGGCCATCCCATCCCTTGCCAGATCAGATGCCGGAGATAGAAGGGCATAGACCCGCTGGTCGACTGCAGAGTCCCTCATCGGGTGCTGATCGATCTCTTTGAAAAGAGCCCTCAGTACGGCCGGATACACATGGGTCTGAATAAGAACATCTGCAAGCGGGTTGATTTCCCGGTAATGAGGATCTATGTTGCAATCTAAAATTTTAACAATCAACTCCTTAGAAAGATCTCCCCACGAAGCTCCGGATGACATAAAACCACCTAATAGAATAATGAAGTCGAAATGATTATAGCAAATTGCACATAGATAAGCCACTTTCAAAAATTAATAAAAACATCTCAATTTTCATAAAAACAAATTAATTAGTTTACAAGAAAATAATTATTTGATAAAATGTTTTATGATAATCTTATTAATTTTTAAGATGGATTGAAACATGACATTATATTTCGATAATAATTCTGAAGTTTTAGTAGATTCGTTTTACCCTACCGATGAAACACGACCCTCCCCTTCAAGATTCCATTCCTTAACAAGTTCTACAGCTTCAAGAAGTTTAGCCTTGGGAAGATCATATCAAGGTCCAGCTTCTTCAAGCTACCCAACCTGTTCAAGCAGTCCGGCCTCTTCATCAAGTTCTATCGCTTCAAGAAGTTTAGTCGTGGGAAGATCGTATCAAGACCCAGCCTCCTCAAGCTGCCCGGCCTCATTGCCGTGTCTTCTTCAGGATGTAGCCTCTCCCTACCTTGAAGATCGATCTACCTCTTCCTTGTCCACCACCGAAAAACTTGGACTTCTCTGCCAACTGGAACGGATTAATCGGATCCTTGAAGAAGTATCAAAACGCAAGCCTACAGGAGATCGATGCGGTTTTACAGAAAGCGAAGCTGATATTATTCGTGAACTCCTGCAATACCCTGTCTTCCACTCTCCTTATCTTAAGCCGGAATTTTTCAAATGCCATTTTAGCACAGCGGCTCGAGCACAGCTTTTATATTCCCACATCGTATCCGAGCAAGTTTTACATGAACGTATCACCCCTGTTATTGAAAAAGAGTTAGGAGACGTCCTTGAAAAACTTAGCAAGTTCCACGTTACCCCTATCAGTTTTGATAGTGCTACAGACACTGAAAAAGCCTTGATCACAGCTCAATACAGTATAGGAGAACCAATCGACCCTTACATTGCAGAGTTCGATACGACGGTTCCCCATACGATACCTGTCGATAAATACCTTGACGTCCGCCTTTCACGAACAATTTGCAAAGCCATGCATGTGTTTAACCAGATGTCTCGGAATACAGAAGTGTTCATTGGAAATACGGAGGACCTTGCAAAGTACTATGCTTCTAAAGGTTATACAGGGATCTCCCAGCTCGGCACAAATAGTTCTACTAAATTCTATGTCGTGGAACACCCGGATCCTCGCATGAACAAGCTTGTGATTGCCGGGATTTCCAATAAGTCCCGTTTTAACAATGTGCTTCTCCAGCTCAAATATAAAGGCGTCTCTTTGGATTCCGATGTGGCAGTGCGCGGAACAGTTTCTGCAGCGTTAGCCCAAAATCAACGTTCTTTGGAAACGGCTCTATCTGCATTTAATCCGCCGCCCTATCTTGCATTTGTCGGAAATCGGACCATGGTCTTGATCGAGCTCGCCAATCGCCTTTATCCAGCAGAGATGGCAGCAGAAGAGTCCATGGGAGCCAAAGAAAGAAAAGCAGAGCAATTATTAAAAGCTAATAATGACCTTGACACAGTCGATATTGGAGGGGTCTTCAAATTCTCCTACATGACTGCGACGATCGATGGAAAAAAACGGGGCATCATCGGTTTTAGGATGCCGAATGGAAGCCTCTCATACGGCGCTACACGGGCATTGATCGACTCAGGAGTCAAGAAGATCGTTACAGTCGGCGCTGGTGGATCGCTTAAAGAAGACCTGGGCGTCAGCAGCTACCAGATCATCTCGGAATCTCAATATCAAGACAAGACAGTCTCGCTTGCCCCCGAAAAAATCATGCACATCGAAATTCCTAAAATTGTAGTTGCCCACACCTGCAAAAACCGTACTGTCGACTCTCCTTTAGAAGAGCACAAAAAATGGTTTGAAGAAGTCCAACTATCGCAGACCTCTTCAGTTGATGTAGAAACCTTCCACATTCTAAAGGCTATCCAAGACAGCGAAGCTGATGATGTCCAATACCTGCCCGGCATCTTTACCTCAGACGTTGTTGGAGCACATCCTCTTGTCGATAAGATCAGCCTTGAAAACGCCTACCCAGGACTGCCGGGACTGATCCAAGGGACATTCGATACGCTTAGCATACAAAAACATTCAGAATAAAATAATATGGAGAATAATAGATGTCTTTAACATTCCAACCAGAAACAACAACCAGTTTAGACAGCATGGTCAGCGGCCTGCAGCCAGGATCACAATCTGAGCAACCAAGCTCCCTAGCTCAACAGATTCATCGGCCAAGCGCTTCATCGGAAGCACCATCGATGCGCAGACGAATGCTCGAAACAGTGGAATCCCCCTTTTCTACTGAAACAAAACAAGTCATCCTAGGATATCTCGGAGGAACCCAGCTCTCCGCGACCAACATCCGCTACATCGACAGGATGGCATCTGAGCGCCCTGTTATCGTCGGGTCCTTTGTCGGCAGTTCGGCGCATGAGAGGCTTGAAGGGATGAAAACAATGACCGCCCTGCGGCATGAGTTCGCCTTTGATCTTTTTAATTACACGCTCCGTCCTCAAATCGAAGCCCTTATGCGGCTGCACGGCGATGAGCGCAACTTCGACGAGGCCGTCTGCATCTATGGGTTCAACCGTCTGTTCACTCGTGAATATGCCTCTGCCGGTACCGATATCGACTTCATGCTTGTCATCGACACCCAAGATGCCGAGCTTATCCAAGAGATCCGCAATTTCGTCAAAGAAGCGGTTAAGCCCAAATTAAAAAATGTCGGCATGGACATGGAAACCGCCGACTACCTCATGCTAGGTCTTAACACGTACACAGCAAAGCTTGACGACACCCGCAAGTCCCTTTTCACACTCGCCAACATGTTCAATCCCCTCAAACCTAAAGCCAATGTCGAGCTCATCACAGGCTCCGAGCCTATCCTCCGCTCCAGCGTTTTCAGCTTTACCGATAAGCAGCTTGCCGAGCACTTTGGCAATCTCGTCGCTAAAATGTATCCAATGCAACCAGAAGATCTCGTCCAATACAAAGAAGGCCTCGTTCAAAAACTCGCTGAAAATGGAGCGCCGTTCCGCATCCAGATGATCGACCACCTCCAGAGGATGGCGAACAGCGAGCTCTACATCGGCAGAAAGCCCTACGACAACAAGAAAACGATCCAAACGGAACTTAGCAAAGCGGACCTTGCAGACAAAGTCGCTGCTCGAACTGCTAAGTTCTCCATTAAGTTCAGCCTAAACCGGATCGCCGATCTTTTTGCGTCGACAACCTTGCAATCTGAGACGCTCACCCCAGAGCGCCTTAAAAGGATCGAAAACCTCGCCCTGGTCCTATCCAACATCGTCTGCTGGATCGATACCCCAGAAGGAACGCCTGCGCTAACTCTGCAACAGACCTACTCGGACATCTCCCTCGATCAGATCCGTAAAATGAGTCTGACCGATCGCCACATCGTTTCCGAAATCCTCGCCAGCCTTGGGCAAATCATCGATCCTTTCAGTGAAAATTTTGCCGAAGAATGCTATGATAACCTGTGGGCGCTTGGCAAAAGCCTCTACGCCGAGGCGCAAACGCTCGAGCACCAGATCTTCTCTGA
>JAFEGF010000268.1 GCA_018240225.1 Verrucomicrobiota bacterium | reverse complement strand
AGCCCTGGAAGATAAGAATCAAGATAACGGATTAACAAGATGCTTTAGGTATATGGAAAAACGGTTAGATTACATGGATTATCAAAAGGCCTTGTCTAAGGGTTTGCCAATTGGTTCGGGAGAGATAGAGAGTAGTCATAGGCATGTAATCCAGAAAAGATTGAAGATAGCAGGAGCGTGGTGGAAAATGGAAAATGCAAACGCTATGATTAATTTGAGAACGACAAGACTCAATGGTTTTTGGGAAGCATACTGGGATTCTGAAAGGAAAGTCGCTTGAAAATCGCTAACAGTCGAGTAGGCGGACTACATTGCTGTAGCCGCCCCTCTAAGAACCGTACGTGAAAGTTTCCCCTCATACGGCTCAAGTCCCTTAAAGACGGTAATTGTTTACCATCCGGTTATATTTTCCTTCTTCTTTCAATCTATTTTCCCTGGCGGTAAAATAATCCTTAAAATCTTCATCAAATGGGGTTGCTTTCCCTTTAATCTTGATGTGTCTTTTTATTTTTGTCTTGGCACAACTGATCAAGGAGTAAGTCTTTGATCCCGTTTTGGTTTTGACTTTGCAGAAAAAGCACCAGTTCCTCCCACCGATTCTTGTAAAGTACTTGTCTCGGATCCATCGGAGGCCCTTATTTGGATGCTTTGATTTGAGCATGTTCCATAACGATTCGAACACGACGGTATCTATTTGGCTGAAGATCTCTTTTGCTACACAGCTTCGATAATAGTTTGACCATCCTCTTATCTTAGAGTTTAGATTTGCTATTAACTTTATTGTCTGAGAGTTACCCAATGCTTTGATGATTTCTCTGAGGCTTTCGGTGAATTTCTTGATGGATGCATCACTAGGTTTTATGAGGAGCTTCCCATCATATTTTCTAATATTGAATCCAAGAAAGTCAAACCCATCATTGATATGTGTAATCTTGGTTTTTTCAAGCGAAAGTTCAAGACCCCTTTCTTTAAGGAAATCGATGATGGCCGGTAATACCTTATCCTGCAGAATCTCTTTGGATTTTGCAGTACAGATAAAGTCGTCTGCATATCTTACAAATTGAATTGTATTTCCTGTCATTCCTAACGAACTAACCACTTTTTCTAGCCTATCCAAAGTGATATTCGCGAGTGTTGGAGATGCTAATCCGCCTTGCGGAGTGCCCTCTAGAGTGTTTCTAAAGAGGTTTTCTTCGATGAACCCAGCTTCAAGCCATTGTTTTAACACAATTTTATCCATCATAGCGTTCTCTAAAAGCCATTTATGAGAGATTCTGTCAAAACATGCCTTAATATCTCCTTCAAGAATCCATTGTGCAGAGTTCTCCTTCGAAAGAAGAATAAAACATTGCTCAATAGCGTCATGGGTAGACCTTTTGGGTCTAAATCCATAGGAATTCTCGTCAGCTAGAATTTCCGCAATAGGCATTAAGCCAAGTAAGTGAAGTGCTTGCTGGGCTCTGTCTGATTGCGTAGGTATTCCTAAAGGGCGAAGCTTTCCGTTCTTCTTAGGTATATATATGCGTCTGAGAGGTAAAGCCTTGTAGCCTTTCCTCTGCAGGGCATAAGCTGCGTTTATTTTTTGTTTGTTCGTTTTCCAAATGACACGATCAACCCCAGCTGTATACTTGCCGGTGTTTTGTGTCACTCTTTTTATCGCTAATAGCTTAGCGAAGAATGAATGCGTTAAGATCCATTGTAGCGCTTTTGCTTTACAATAGCGTCCTATTTTAATAGCCTTTGCGATACGCAATTGTAGTCTATTTACATGATCTTCTACCGTTGGCCAATGAATGGCTTTCCAGTTGACTATTCTCGTCGAAGGCGCACCAGCCGTAGCCGTCATTTGCAAATTCCTCCGTTAAATGATTCTTCAATTTATCTCGCAATAAGGGACCAATCAGACGTCAGCACATTTTCATGGTGGACATAGTCCTATCCTTCCGATTACAAGAAGGCATTCGCTTTTTCCGATATCCCAAACTCACAAGTCATTCATAATCCTTACGAATTACATACCTGGTTTTCACAGGGACTTATGAGGTTTCCACGTTCCATTCCAAAAAGTTTGTGTGGGGTTAGGTGCTTGCTTTAAGACCGGGGAATTTTGAACAGCGTGTGCAGATAAAAGAACTACATCACTCACTCCCGTACTTTTTAGTTCAAGCGTATCAACTACTTTCGCTTGTCGTGTATGACGATCCTTATGCAAATTTAGCTTTCTTCACCCTACTCACTCTCTAGCACTTACCTGATTTCGTAGTTTTCAGGAGGGTTAGGACCTTACGGTTTAAAACCCCGGGTTTAATCCCTTTGTTACATTATCAGGCTCGCTCTTTATTCAGAGCCCTAGATTTACCTTGCTGTAAAGGTAGTTTTAAAAAAAACACCTCTTCGGAATAACTTCGTGTCGCACCTTTTGTTTACACCCGAGATTAACTTTGGTGACTATACAAAATCTAGCCTTTTATCTGGATTTTATGCGAAAATTACGAGAAGCCATAAAAAACGATACTGTAGCGGAATTTTATCAAAAAGTTTGTGCTCTGTATCCGCACTAAAAGGATTTAAACCATCATGAAAAAGCTTACTTATCTATTCGTCACTTTGCAAACACTCATTTTTAATGTTGTCGTTTTTGCTCAAGAAGGCACAGCTCCAGAAGCCCCCCGCGATCAAGGGATGATGCAAACCTTCATAATGATTGCTATCGCGTTGATTTTCTTT
>JAFEGF010000267.1 GCA_018240225.1 Verrucomicrobiota bacterium | reverse complement strand
CCCAACCAAGTCTAACATTTTTTGAAGGCGCTTCCACCGAAACGGTCTATGAATGTGTAAAAAATTTGACCAAGGCAAGCGACATTTGCAGCATTTCAATGGTCAACCGCCATTTTCAGCAGATCATCTTTAGCGATACCTTTCCTCTATGGAAGCCTCTTTTGCTATTGCATTTCCCCTGTTCTTTTCAACTAACGCCTCAGCTCCTTAATCCAAAGGAACTCTATAGGCTCTTAAAGCGCACAGATAATAATATGAGGGAAGGAATTTGCCAAAAGCAGAACTCGTCCACCCAACAAAGAGCAGTAAGCTGCCTAGCGATTCAGGACAGCTTGCTCATTTCTGGATCTGCTGATTGCACCATCCATATCAAGGACCTTAAAAGCGGCGCACTCCTCCATTGCTTGGAAGGCCACGAAAGCCCTATTTTCTGCCTAGCTGCCCAAGGAGACCGGCTTGTTTCTGGTTCAGCTGATAACACCGTCAAAATTTGGAGTCTAGAAAACGGCTATCTGCTTCATAGCTTGGAAATGCATGAAGGCGGCGTCTTCTCTCTTGCAATCGATAAGGGAAAGATCATTTCCGGCTCGGCTGACGATACCATTAAGATCTGCGATCTTGAAAGCGGCACGCTGCTCCACACCTTAAACGGCCATCAAAATGTCGTTAATCTCCTAAAGACAATCGACGGAAAGGTCATTTCTGCATCATGGGACAACACCATCAAAATCTGGGACCTCGAAAGCGGCGATCTCCTCCATACTCTGAACGGACATCAAGGCAAGGTCACTTGCTTAGAAATACAAGAGCATAGGATCATCTCAAGTTCATCGGACAGCACCATTAAAATCTGGGATCTTGATAGCGGCGCACTGCTCCATAGTTTTGAAGAGCATGATAAAGGTGTCAACTGCTTCGTAATAAAAGACGGCTTGCTTATTTCCGGTTCAGACGATTGCACCATTAAATTCTGGGATCTTGATAGCTGCACATTTCTCCAAAGCTTGGACAAGCATCAAAAACCCGTCACTTCCTTAATCTTAAAAGATGACCTGCTCATTTCCGGGTCAGTCGATAACACGATCAAAATTTGGGACCTTGACACTGCCATACTGCTCCACAGTTTGAGCAGCGATCGAGACTCGATCAGCTATCTAAAACTAGAAAACGGCAAGGTCATTTCTGTCTCTTGGGACAACAAGATCCGTATCTGGGACTTTAACCCCGAAAGAAAGAATTAAGATGATGAGAAAGCAGCAAAAAAACAATAAACACAATCAATTATTAAAAATAGAGGATTAATATGGCAATTCAAGCTGCAAAAACCACTCCAGCCAACCAACTCCTATTCCTTAATTTTTCTGCTCCTATCTCAATTGATGTGGTTTATGAGTTTTTCAAACACATTAACCGCCTGTCTGATTTTTGCAGCCTGTCATTGGTGAACCATCAGTTCAACCGATTGATCTGCAGCGATGCATTCCCTTTTTGGCAACCTTTGCTTATTTCCCGTTTCCCCTCTTCATACCCAAGCGTTCCACACACCCTACCTTCAAAGCTTCTCTATAAACACCTCAAATGCACGGAAAATAATATGCGGGATGGAATATTTCAAAAAACCACCTTAATCGGCCCTCCTGGGGGTGTCAGAAAGTTATGTTTAAAAGACAGCACGCTTATTTCTTCTTCAAGGGATCATGCAATTAAAATCTGGGATCTTGAAAGCGGAAAACTTCTCCATAGCATGAATGGACATCAAGAATTCATCAGCTGTCTAGAAATAAAGAATGGTAAAATCGTTTCCGGTTCGAGGGACAACACGATCAAGGTCTGGGACCTTGAAAAAGGGACCCTCCTCTATTCTTTGGAAGATCATCAAGACTGGGTCACTTGTTTAAAGATAAAAGACAACATGATCATTTCTGGTTCGATGGACCATGCCATCAAGCTATGGGACCTTGAATCTGGCAAGCTGCTAGAAAGTTTACAAGGAGGTCAACCCGATATCAACCAACTAGAGATCCATAACGACACTCTTTATTCAGGTTCAACAAATAATACGATCATGACTTGGGATCTTAAAACTAGGCAACCCATCCACTCCTTAAATAATATTAATTACAGCTTTGGATTTTTCGAAATAAGCAACAACCGACTTATTTGCTTATCCAATCAAATCATTCCTGTCTATGATCTTGAAACTGACGCACTTCTCCATAGTTTGGACAACTATGGAAACAGCATCCGCGCTTCAGCGGTAAAAGATAACACGCTCATTACCGCTTTAACTGATGGCACGATTAAAATCTGGGATCTTCAAAGCGGCAACGAACTCCATAGTCTAGACACAAGTCCATCCGTTCCTGTCCAAGTACAAGTAAAAGATAACCTGCTCATTGCTGGGATGAATGACGGCTTCATTACAATCTGGGATTTTCAAAGCGGAAAACAGCTTAATACGTTTGAAGTCCATCCTGGCATCTGCATAGCTTCTTTAAAAGTAGAAAACGGCAAAATCATTTCCGGCGCTAACGATGGGACCATTGTCGTCTTAGATTTCAATCCTTCTAGACCTTTATAGAGAGCCCATGTGCAGAATTAAATTAAGAGGATTTGTTCGCCCCTTGCAAATAAAAAACCCGCATCGCTGCGGGTTTATTTTCGATCTAGAGAACAAACAGCTGGACGATATTACATCATATCCATGCCGCCGAATCCTCCCATACC
>JAFEGF010000266.1 GCA_018240225.1 Verrucomicrobiota bacterium | reverse complement strand
TACAGCAAAGAGCAATCGCACCGCAGGAGCGGAGGCAGTGCTTTGCACGACGAAGTGATGAGGACGCGATAGCTTAAGCGGCTAGGGCCGCTTGCGTTGATTGCAGCTGAAACAGCTCAACGGGGGCGGGGACGTAGTCCCGACAGATCATTAGCGGCAAGTTGACAGACTGCATAATTTTTTATGCCTCTTCTCTAAAAAGGAAAATGGGAAAGATATTGCGGGAAAAGAGGGGGTTTGAGATGATAGTTGCCTTAGATGTTGTTATGCACTGGTAGCTCAGCTGGATAGAGCACACGGCTACGAACCGTGAGGTCAGAGGTTCGAATCCTCTCCGGTGCAATTATTTTATTTTCTTATGATTTTAGAAGTCTTTGCTTCCGGTCCCGCAGACACCAATGCCTATTTGCTGGCCAGTTCCAAGACTAAGCAAGGGGTTGTCATCGACGTCCCCCCAGATAGCGCGGAGATTCTTCTAGAACGGATCCACGAACTCCAAATTAATATTGCGATGATCCTCTTGACCCATTCCCACTGGGATCATTTCGCTGACGCCTTTGAGTTAAAAGAAAAATTAAACGTTCCCCTCTATATCCATAAGGAAGATGCCGGAAATTTGGAAGAGCCCGGCAGCGACCGCCTTCCCCTTTATTTTCCGATCAAAAGTGTCCATCCAACCGGTTTTTTGGAAGACGGCCAGGTCCTAGCAGTCGGTGAATTTCAGATCGAGGTGATCCATACCCCAGGACATACGCCAGGCGGGGTCTGCTTTTATTTAAAGGAACAAAAAATTTTATTTTCCGGTGATACCCTGTTTCAAGGTACAATCGGCAATTTGAGTTTTCCGACAGCTAGGCCCGCACGGATGTGGGACTCATTAAAACGCCTTGCCTCTCTCCCTAAAGAGACCCGGGTATATCCGGGCCATGGGGATCCGACCACGATCGGCAAAGAGCAATGGATAGCCAACGCAGAAGATAGATTCAATTAGGAGGATATATGAACCATTTATTGATTGGAAAAACGGCCCCCCATTTCACTGCAAAAGCGGTTGTCAAAGGGAAGATCGTCGATGAGTTTTCTCTCCGTGATTTTCTAGGCAAGTACGTCGTTTTCTTCTTCTACCCGCTGGATTTCACGTTCGTATGTCCGACCGAGCTTCACGCTTTTCAGGAAAAGCTCGCTGAATTTGAACAGCGCAATACCCAAGTCGTCGCATGCTCGATCGATAGTTGGTTTACCCACTGCGCTTGGTTGAACACTCCTAAAATCAAGGGAGGGATCGAAGGCGTGGAATATCCGATCGTGTCCGACCTCAATAAGAACATCTCCCATAACTATCAAGTCTTGAAAGAGGACGAAGGGATTGCCTACCGGGGACTTTTCCTCATCGACAAGCAAGGGATTGTCCGCCACCAATTGATCAATGACCTTCCACTGGGAAGATCTGTCGAGGAGGTCCTTCGCCTGGTCGACGCTTTGAGCTATTTCGAGAAGAACGGAGAAGTCTGCCCTGCAAACTGGAAGCTTGGCGCAAAATCGATGAAGCCGACTCAGGAAGGGCTAGTCAATTACTTCAAGTAATTGGCGCGACGGCAACTGCTCCCGTGCTTAATTTAAGGAGGGAGCAGTTTTCTTTGACAGAGTTTTTCTAGAGTTGTATCAGTAAACAAATTGATGCCTTGTTCAAATAAAGGTCCATATGTTTATTGTTGCAATCCTCTCTTCGCTTCTATTCATGTTTTCCCTCTGCTCGCAAGAAACCTTCAAGGTGGTCGTCTTAGGCTGCCATGGAGGCCCTAAAGAAAATAATCTGTCGGGGTATCTGATCGCTCCGAAGGGTTCAAACGACTATATTGCATTAGACGCTGGGACGTTGCTGGATGGAATTTTCCTGGCTGTTCAAAATAATTGCTTCAGCGATATCAAGACCGATCCCAATAGCGATTTGAGCTTAGAACTGGATGTCCTCCGCAACCATGTCAAAGCTTACTTGATTTCCCATGGCCATCTTGATCATGTCGCAGGACTTGTGATCAATTCTACCGCCGATGTAAAAAAGCCGATCTTTGGAATCGATAGCACGATCGATATGATCCGAGACAATTTATTCAATTGGCAGACTTGGCCGAATTTTGGTTCAGAAGGAAAAAAGCCCTTAATCAACCAATACCAGTATCAGAGGATGAAAGTTGCAAAGCAAGTTTCTATTCCAAGCACCGCGATGACAGCGGAGCCCTTTTATTTAAGCCATCCCAATGGCTATCTTTCCACTGCATTTATCATAGAGTCTTCCGGTTCCTATGCCGTTTATTTTGGAGATACATCTCCAGATGTTTTGGAGCCTGAAAAACGGATCAAGGCAGTGTGGAACAGAATAGCTCCTCTAATTGCGCAGAAGAAGCTCCGAGCGATTTTTCTTGAGTGCTCTTATCCCAGTTCAAGGCCGGATGGCAAACTGTTCGGCCATCTTAATCCAAAATATATGCTCGAGGAATTAAGATCCTTAGCCCGTCTTGTCAATCCAAATAGTCCTCAAACTGCGTTAAAAGATATTAAAGTTGTGGTGACGCATATTAAAGACTCTCTTCTTAAAGGAGATTCAGCTCAACAGAGCATTGAGCGGGAATTAGAAAAAGGAAACGATCTCAATATCCAGTTTATCTTTCCAAGGCAAGGGGAGATGTTGGAGCTTTAGAGACTGTTAATGAATTTAGTTTCTGTCGATTTTTTGGACTTTTTCAGAAAATTTTGCGTCCGTTTG
>JAFEGF010000265.1 GCA_018240225.1 Verrucomicrobiota bacterium | reverse complement strand
ACATGAAAGATGTCGATATCGGCATCGGAGTGCCCATTTCATTCGATAAGAACAATCACCAAGGCTTGCATGAAGTTTGGCCTGTGATCATTGAAAACGGGCAGTATGTGCCTTTGGACTGGAAGAGCCTGAAGCCAAAAAGCCCATAAAATTCGCCTCTTATGATAAAATTCTGAGGATATCGAAAAAACCGAGCATTCCATTGAATTTTTTTTTAACGTTCTTGTGCCTATTTGCTGCAGCCCTTTTTCAACTCGACCGCCATTTCCTTAAAGAAAATGATGGCTTTTGCCTAAGGACGATCTTGGGACAGGTTCCTTTTCAAGAGCAATGGGAGATCGACGCTCCCCTTTCTCTAGAGCTTCGGGAAGCATTAAACCAGCCTTACCGCTACCTTGCCAAAGGGCACCAATCCTATGTCTTTGCCAGCGAAGATGGAAACCATGTGATCAAATGTTACCGATTCCCTTCCCACATGCGCATTTTTCCCTGGCTAAACCATCCTCTTTCCTACCACTTCAGCCATGGCCGCCGGAAAATCATGGACTACAACCATGAAAAACTCGACCTCTCGTTCAACAGCTATAAGATCGCCTTCGAACAGCTGCAAGCTGAAACAGGCATTGAATGGGTCCATCTTAACAGAACTGCCTGCGGCCATCCTAAAATCCACCTCATCGACCAGACTGGCAACCATTACCATGTTCCCCTCGACCATCTTTCCTGTGTGGTGCAAAAACGGTTCACATTGATTTTTGACGCTTTGGAAACAATGCGCGCTAAAAATGATCGAAAAGGAATCTTGTCCGCGGCCTCTTCCCTGCTCCATTGCATCGCTGAACGGTGCCGGGAAGGGATCGTCGATAAAGACCCGGTGTTAGGAAAAAACTATGGATGGGATGGCAGCCAAGTGGTCTACATCGATATCGGCAGGTTCGTCCAAACATCTGAATCAAAACAAATTTTAACTCCTAAGGAGCAGGCAGTTCAGATCATCCCTATTTTGGCCGAATGGCTGCAAAACTATGATGAGGAGCTGCTTAAGAATTATAATGAATTGTTAAATAATCTAGAATAACTTTATTATTTAAACCTTCTCGCAATCCACAAATATTGATATAATTCTCGTTATTTAAATAACGAGGGATTATGGAAGTTTATTCAAAATTACAATCTGAATGGACCAATAATATTCTGTTAGCGGGCAAAGCTGCCGCACCCAAAGACAGCTCAACCCCTCTCATTGGCGTTGTCGCTCACCTCATCACCGATGCTTTCCACGGCCTGGTCTCTTTTAAAAAGGACCTTGATGGAGTTTTAAACTCATTCCTTTTCCATTCCACCTCGCCAACAACCCGCTCCTCCACGGAAGAACAAACCCCGAGCACTTATGAGCTCAGCTTTGCAGCCTCCGACAAACTCCACTTTGGGATCTTATGGGATGAAGTCCGAAGAACAGCAGAATCGGGCAAACTCTTTGAATTAATTTCTGAAAGGCGCAAAGAACTGAGCTTTCAGAAAGAGACTTGGCGCAAATTTATCGAAAAGACCCGGCAGATTGAAAATCCCTCCCTCTACGATTCGATCGATAAGGTTGTCAAAGAAGGCAAGTTCTCGCGCGTCGACGCCGGATGCGGCAGCGCCTACTTCCTCTTTGATGCGGAAGGAAAGCCCCGCTATGTGATCAAGCCCGTCGATGAAGACATTTTATGCCTCAATAACCGGAAAGGGTTCGGCTCTCCATTTAACGATGAGGAACACCTCGTCCGGGATGGAATCCCCCTTTACCGTTCGGCCCAAACCGATGCATTCTGCTCCACGCTTGCTACCCTTTGCGGAATCGGCTCGATCACTCCAAAGACAGTCATGCACCTGATCTCCAGCGAAAACTACTACGACATCAGCTCCCTTCTTCAAGGAGAAGAGCAAGAGAAGTTCTTCTCCTTGACCGGTTTTCCAGATCGGGAGAAGCTCTGTTCCGTTCAAGAATTTGTGCAGGATTCAGACGACCTATACGAGATCCTGCATGAACTTTCTCAGAAGAACGCCGATTTTCTGGAAGCATTTGACCAAAAAGACATCGAAGAGGCCTCTCTGTTCACTTGGCTGACTGGCGATACCGATGCCCATGCAGGCAACTTCCGCGCTTATGTCAAATCGGTAGACGCCCATGGAAAACCGATTTACGGACTGAAAAAAATCGATAACGGCCTGTCGTTTGCTGAAAAAAATGATGGCTTATATAGTATGCTCCAGTATTTACCCAATGCCGAGAGGCCTCTTTCAAAAGAGACCATCGAAAAGATCCGTTCTATCCCGATGGAACAAATCTTAAGAAAAATGGATGATTACCAGTTAGGAAATACAAAAGCTGCTTTTATCGAACGAGTTTCCGTCGTGCAGCAACTGGCCGAAAGAGAGGGGATCACCATTGAAGAGATCTACGTGCGCCTAAACCTCTTGGGCCGAACAGATGGAAAAACGCTGGCTTTGAGCAGCCGCTCCCTTTCGGAACTGAAAAATATCCTGTATGGAATAACAGATGATCTCTTTCCAACAACAACTTACCACATTGAGGCATAACATGAAAAAACTCGCTTATTTCAGCTTATCGATGCTGTGCTTGCAATCCACTGCTGCCCATGCCGAAGAGGCTGCCAATCCACCATCCATCATTGAGGACATTGTATCTATGAAGCTTGTCAACCTTAAGAACCAATTTATCGTCGTTGAGTACAACGATAAAGAGACCATCTTCCATGAT
>JAFEGF010000264.1 GCA_018240225.1 Verrucomicrobiota bacterium | reverse complement strand
ACTCCTAATGCAAAGAGCAAAATCCCCAGCAAGAGCACTTGCAATCGCTACTTAGCCAGCCTCAGTCATCTCCTATCCATCTGCACAAAGCAATGGGAATGGATCTCGGAAAACCCAGTAAGGAAAATTTCCCGCGAAAGAGAGCCTCGAGAACGGACCCGTTTCCTAAGCCCTGAAGAGAGGAATCGACTCTTTGAAGCTTGTCGAGAGAGCGAAAATCCTCTTTTAACCCTTTTCGTTGTCTTGCTTCTTTCAACAGGCTGCCGCTACAATGAGATTCGCCGTCTAAAATGGACTGACATCGATCTTTTCAAAGGTCGTCTCACTCTTAATCAAACAAAGAACGGGGATGTTCGATCGGTTCCAATTCGAGGTCTAGGCTTAGATCTACTTTGCAAGCGTTCATTGGAATGCAATTCCATTGGATACGTGTTTGCCTTCAAAAACCAGAGCAAGCCGATGGACCCTCGTCGCTCTCTTAGGACGGCTATCAAAAAAGCGAACCTGAAGGACCTGCGCCCTCACGATTTTAGACATAGCTATGCAAGTGAGCTGCTAGCTCAAGGGCTTTCACTGGGGGAGATAGGTCATCTCTTAGGTCACCGGAGCGTGTCAATGACTCGTCGTTATGCTCATCTCGTTGAGTCGCGATCTGTTGAGGCAGTAACTAAAATGTCTGAGCAAATTTTTATGGGAGTTGATCATGGCTAAAAATATGGAAGACGAAGAATTCGTTTATGATTTATTAGATGATTTTTTCATAACCTCGATCTTGGAGCCAAATAGTAAAATTCGCGTCGCTCGATCTGCCAAGGATATAGTTGCTGAAGTAAACAGAGCAAAGAGAACAAAACGAAAGTTAAATCAAACTGTAAAAGATTTTTTTAGTTTCGCAGAGAGCGGTACTTTAATTAATGGCTGGGCTGTTTTTATTGCCTTTATTGATCATCTAGAAGAAAACATTCCACTGACAAAAGAAGTGGAAAGAAAATTAAAGAGAACATTAAAGCTTTCTCTTGACTATACCAAACTGTCCAAGCGCAAACGGCAGTGGATAAGATGGCAAGCTGTTGCGCAAATTATTGCATTGGAAGACCCTAGAAAGAGAATCTCTACAATCAAACGAGAAATACTCGAAGATCATAGACTGGATCGTCTTTTGGAGTTTGATACGCTCCCGAGTCTTAGCAATCCCCAAAAAAAGCGAGAAGATCGATTTCGCAAAATCGAGAATGCTATCGCTGAGGTAGTGAAATGGGGTGTTGGGCGCCCTGCCAAAGATGCCCAATCGGCTGTTGTCATAAGCCCGCTAGTCTATTCAGATGGAAGGATCAATTTTCAAGCGTTATTTACGGCCATGAGCGCAGTAGGTTCTCTTCTGAAAATTTGGAACAGTCCTTTTCCCAAGGATTATGCCATTCCTGTGATAGAGCTGTATAAGAAAACTTTGCCCGCTTCTGACATCATCCATGTTTTTATCCACATCGGCATTTGGACTTATTATTATGATCGCGCAAAGGGGAAATATTACGACTGAAATTGGCAGCATTTTTGCTCTAAATTTTTTCCAGATTTTTCGGGTCTATTTGATTTAGGTAATTTCGAACATATTCATGCTCGTTTGGTTTTTTTAAGGAAATCTCCGGCAAGAGAAACCTTTATAGAATAAACTAGGAGTAAAATATGAACGAAGGGCGTAAAAGCTATCTCACGAAAAAGCAAACCCTCCAAAAGTATCCATTCCTGACGGAAAACATGCTTAAAAATATCCTATTCAAGGATATAGGAGGCTTCAGGAGTAAAGTTGTTAGAAAGCTGGGTCGTCGCATCTTGCTAGATGAAGATGCGCTTCTGTCATTTATCTCGAACAGTAAATAAGGCAATTGAGATGAGCGACAGCAAATTTCTTTTACTGCTTTCTCAACAAGGAAAAAGTTTTAAGCCTATAAATGAAAAATTAAAAGGCTTGGGTGCATTTTACAATGGGATAGGCTATGCGGTTCCACAAAAAAATGAAGTCATTCTGAAACAACTAGTTGAGAACCTTCCGGATGCAAAAATAATTCCAATGCCATTACAGCAAGGTCAGACATTCGAATCATACCAAATATCTTACAAGGCGGCTTTTTTTGAAGAGAGGCTCATTGAGGTAGAAGATAAATTGCTGTTGTGGAGGGAATCGTTTAATTTTGACGATGTGGACGACTCGATTGTGGCTTCATCAAAAATCCTTACAGATGAGCAAAAAGAAGAGATCGTCGATTTGCTTCATCAAAAAGAAAAATTGCAAGGGCAGCTTGCATGGGCAAAAGGGATGGAAAAAACGTTGCAAGCTCAGCAAGTCTCAAAGATCTCTATAGAAAAGCAATTGGAACTGGAACAAGAGGAAACAGCGGAGATCTTCTTAACCAATCATAAAGAAACATTTTCCAGAGGAATTTTGCTTGCTGGCTACAGGGAAATGGATAAGAGACTGTTCTACGTTCCTGGCGATCTTGTCATCGTACAAGGAATTTCTAACCACGGGAAATCCAAATGGATGGGGCAAAAGGCTTATAACTTTCTGACAAGTAACAGGAATATTGAAAAAAACCCGGTTTGTGCCTTCATATCCTTCGAGAATAGTCCTCTTTTTGTGAAGCAGGACTTTTTAAATATGATTTCAAAGCATCAAGACGAAGGAGAGCGGTTTATCGCTTTTGATCCCAGTTATTCCGAAAATGGGGAAGTGGAAAGTCCATTTCTTTATCCTGATCTTGCAAAAGACTTTCT
>JAFEGF010000263.1 GCA_018240225.1 Verrucomicrobiota bacterium | reverse complement strand
TTGAGCATTCCAAAAGCTCCAAATTGGGCAGGATGGAGCTGATCAAGGGCAGGGATCAATTTGTTCGGAGTCAAGGAGACCAGGTCATTGATCACACTGATCAGATCTTCTTGAGCAGGGATCGGCTGGCCGTCTTGATAATAGGTCAGGCTTTCAAGATAGAAACCGACCTGTCTTGGGTTGTGCTCTTTGATGATGGGCGCTTGAAGAAAGAACCTGTTGTTTGCAGCGCGCAAAAAAACAAACTCAGGTTCATAGTCGACGATCATTTTCAAGATCCCGCCGGGATCGAGCACATTGACCCTGGAAAACACACCATTCCTTCCACCGGCAGCAATCACGACTTCATAGATGATGTTGGAATTGGCAAAATAGGCTCCGGGGAACGGATCGACATCGATGGCCCCATCCAAATTTGCAGCGATGCTCACATCGAGAAGATCTGAATTGCCTGCCGGATCGATCTCGATATGAAGATGGCCCGTCGATGTCTGCGTATAATTGCCGTTGACATGCAGCGTGCCGATCGAGTTCCCAGGACTGACTGTTCCTGCATTGAGCAAATTGCCAACTGTCCCATTCCCTCCTAAAGTTCCCGCACCGTTGACTGTAACTGGCGTTGGAAGCAAGTTGTCAACGCGCAGCAATCCTCCGTCGACTGTGACGAGCGATCCCAAGTAGCCGGCATTGCTTACGCCAAGGATCATCGCGCCGGGGCCCGTCTTGGTAAAATTGCCGGAACCTGACAATGCGCTATTAAGGGTCAATGCGGCAACGTGTGAAACGACATTGACAGTTCCAGCCGCCATCATATTGTACGTTCTTGTTGTCGAGAACGATTGTTCTATCCCTAAGGCGCCTCCGTTGAACTCCACGATTCCGGCAGCAGCACCTAAACTGCTGTCCTGCGAAATGTCCAATTCGCCTTGATCGAGGAAGGTGTTGCCCGTATAGGTATTGGCGCCAAGCAGCCTCAGCGTCGCACTTCCCTGCTTGGTGAAAATCCCTGTTCCGTTGATGCCAAGGCCGGAGCTTGTGAACGTTGTATTCTGGTTTGACGTAGCAGTAAGGCTGTTGCTTCCCAAATTAATGATTCCTCCCGTTCCTTGGAGGTTGCCTACCGGCAATGTGCTTGCCCCAAACGCTGTCGCATCGAACGTTGAGCCATTATTGACCGACAAGTTTCCTCCTGTAGGAAAGGAAGCAAGCGTGGTAATGGCAAGAGCGCCTCCGTTGACGATCGTCCCGCCAAGGTAGCTGTTGCTTCCGCTGAAAATGAACGTCCCGCTATTTTGTTTTGTAAAGGACCCATTTCCGGAAATGTTGCCTTGAAACGCCGGAGGAGAGTTTGCGGTTCCCGCGACTAAGTTCACATTGCCTAAGATGATTGCAGTTCCTGCAGCGCCGCTGATATCTCCTGCCGTATAGGAAGAAGAGGCGGTATATCCTGAAATATCAAATGTACCCAGCGAGATCTGCATAGCAGAGCTTGGAGAAATGCTCCCGCTTCCTACCATTGCAAGAGTGCCTCCATTGATGGTCGTTGCTCCTGTATAGGTGCTTGGTGCTGTGAGGGACATGACGCCCGCTCCCATTTTCTGGAATGCTCCGCCTGCTGGAGTTCCATCTCGAATGATCCCATTGAGGGTCGTATTGTTACCCCCATCATTGATCGTCCCTGTGATCCCTCCGTTGATGGTAATCGCTGCTGAGGAGGGAGTGCTAAGCGGGGCAGTCAGAAGAAGGGTGCTGTTTCCAATGAATGTCAGCGGACCCGCTCCTAAATTGCCTCCATCGGAAATAGAAAGGGTCCCGCTGTTCAGCAGAGTCCCGCCTGAATAGCTGTTTGATGAGTTGCCAAGGACAAGCGTTCCAGAAGATGCCATCGATAACTCTAAAGCGCCTCCTCCTGAGATAAGACCATTAATCGTGGACAGGTTGCCGACTCCCCCATCGCCGATTGTTGCCGTAACGCCGTTCCCGATAGTTACGGCTTGAGTTAATGTGATCGGAGCTGTCAGGAGCAAAGAGCTGCTTCCTCCAAATGTGATAGCTCCCGTCCCTAAATTAGCTGGCGCTGCAATGGCAACCGCTCCCTGGTTGATCGTTGTTCCGCCAGCGTAGGAGTTCGATTGGCTTAATGTCAGCGTTCCAGACCCATTCTTAACAACGGTCCCCGGGACTGGGGCATAATCTGAAATCGTACCGGCATAGGTCCCATCAAATCCTTGATTGAAAACAAGAGTGCTAGCCAGGTGCGCGCCGCCGGCTGCAGGAAGGCTGGAAGAGTTAACGATCAGGGAGCCGGCATTGACATAGGTCCCGCCGGAATAATTATTGCTTGTGTTTGTCAAAGTCAGAGTTCCGGGAAGGTCTTTATAAAAAACACCATTCCCTGTGATCTGCCCTTCAATCGTCGAACTGATGTTGCTGTCCACAAGGAAATTGCAAAAGCCGGTATTGATCGTGACAGAGCGGCTTGGATTAAGATCGACATTGGCCGTTGTAATGAGAAAAGTGCCGCCTATCATGTTCAACGGGCCGCTAGATGCTCCTAAGTCCCCATCGGATGAGATCGAAAGCGTTGTTAAATTCCCTGTAACATTTGTTCCGCCCGAATAAGAGTTTTGGTCGTTTGCAAGGACGACCGTTCCGCCGCCGGAAATCGTCAGCGGGCCTGTCCCGCTGATTGCGCCGTTGTAAGTCCCAAACGTGTTCGGAGCCGCTCCTAAACCGCCGCCGCTGCTTAAACTGATCGATCTGCTTGTCGTGTAGTAGTTCGG
>JAFEGF010000262.1 GCA_018240225.1 Verrucomicrobiota bacterium | reverse complement strand
CTTTTGGCGTTTGGCATCCACGGGGACGGTCCTTGTGCCAAGGCCCTTTAAAGCCCCTTACATCGAACGTATGCAGCTACGCATACGTTCTGCTTCAGAGACTTTAACCTCGTGGCGCCAAATCAAGTTGCCCAGCCTATAAAAGACAGTTGCAAAACTGCCTCTATAGTTTGGAATGTTGAACCTATCTCAGCAATATGCTTCTGTCGATTTTTTGGGTTCTTTTGAGCTTACTTTTTGATCCAAAAAAGAAAGGATAGCCAGATATCCCGACCATCCTATTATTTATTTGAATCGATTACGGAGCAACGCAGCGCCTATTACCCGTAAAATAATTCGATGCATTCTTCTTCCCCTGAGATCAGAGGCAGTTGAAGGGAGTCGTCCAATGTGACCCACAGATAATCTTGGTGCTCTACCGGATTGATTGTGACATCGGGCGTCTCTTTGACTGTTGTCTCAAAGACATGCAAGATCACATCATTTGCCTCGCCTTTAGCATACACTTTTCCAAAGTAGCGCACTTGGCTGCCATCCAACTCAATCCCTGTTTCTTCAGACACTTCGCGGATGACTGCTTTTTTCGCCGTTTCACCGGGATCGAGCTTTCCACCAGGGATCCCCCAGGTGTTGCCTTCAGGCTTGTTAAATTGTCTTTTCAAGAAAAGGACGCGATCGCCATCTTTAATGAAGCAGATCGAAACTTCCATTTTGGACGAGAAGTTTTTAGGAGGAATTTGGAACACAACTTGAGCATTTGCAGAAAGACAAAACAAAAGCGCAAAAATTGTAATTATTTTCTTCATCTAAACCCCGTTTAGAATTATTCAAAATTATGTCTATTATACTTAATTCGATAGTTTATGTAAATTAGACTATTTTTATTTAATTGCAAACCGAGTAAATTACAGTGGAATTATTTGAGAATGAGGTTTGCCGTTGAACAGGAAGCGCATGCAGCCGATAAGAGATTTTTAATTGTAATTGAGGAGCCTGAACTTATACAACGAAAGAAAGATTTTGTTCGGTTAGGTTCAAACTCTGAACCCAGGCTTGGTCCCCGATGCATAGCGTCTTAGCCCCCTATAGAAAATTATAGAGGCGCAATAGGCATATGCAAGGGTAAATCCTAAGATGGTGAGAACGCCTATCACCGATCGCTCCTTGATCGCTTCGATCGGCACAAAACCGATGAAGCCGGACGGGACCACGGTTAAAAGAAAAACTTTAACAGCGCCGACATAACAGGTTCGCGATCAAGGTCGCGAAATGGTAGACAAAGCCAAAACTGCTTTTTGAGTTCACTTGTGTAGACTGCGTCCAGTCAGTTTTGTGAATTTGAACTCGGCAACAAAGGGCTATTTAGAGAACAAACTCCAAATAGATTACGATTTCGGCATATCATCGTGCACGATCATCATAAAGATTTAATATTCTGAAACTTAAAACCTCTCCATATGACATAAATTGCTGGAACTACAAATAAAGTGAGGAAAGTGAGGGAAATAAGCCCTCCCCATAAAGGAGCTGCAATTCGTTTTGCAATATCAGAACCCACTCCTTGACTCCATATGATAGGAAGCAATCCAAAAATATTGAGAGCTACAGCCATAATTAATGGTCTTACTCTAGAGGCGCCATGTTCAACGGTCATAGTCAAGAGATCATCTTGGGATTTCATGCGGCCTTCTTCTAGCCATTTTTTAAAACCTTCATCAAGATAAACAACCATAATCGCCGTTGTTTCTGCTGCAGTGCCTAACAAGGCAATCATGCCTACCCAAACTGCAACTGAAGTATTATAGCTTACAGAATACATGAGCCAAATAGCGCCAATTGCTGCAAAAGGAACAGACAGCATCACAATCAGAGTCTGAGCAATTCCTCTAAAATTGAGGTAAAGGATGATAGCTATAATTAGCAATGTAAGGGGAACAACAATTTTCATTAATTCTTGGATTCGCTCTAAAAACTCATACTGACCAGTCCATTTTAGATAGTACCCTGTGGGTAATTTTAAATTTTGGCTTACCGCCCTCTTTGCTTCTTTTACATAGCCTCCGATATCCCGCCCTTCGATATCAACATAAACCCAGCCGGTAAGCGATCCCATTTCATCTTTAATCATCGGAGGCCCCATTACAGCCTCGATTTTACCAAGCTGTCCCAAAGGAACATGTGAAACTCGACCTGGAGCAGCCTCTGGTTTCATGATAGGAACCAGAACCTTCTTTAACTTGTCTATATCATCGCGCAACTCTCGAGGATATCGCACATTGATCTTATATCTTTCACGCCCTTCAATCGTTGTATCTACGTCAAGCCCTCCAATGGCCGTTTCAACAACTTCTTGTACATCCATTACTTTTAGTCCATATCGAGCAATTGCTTCTCGGTCTGGAGTAAAATCAATAAAGAACCCTCCCATTTCCCGTTCCGCATAAACACTTCGAGTTCCGGGGACCATTTGAAGAATTTTTTCAATTTCCTCTCCTAGGACAGCAATTTCTACAAGATCTTTTCCAAAAATTTTGATCCCTATCGGGGTACGAATGCCGGTCGTTAACATGTCAATGCGGGCTTTAATCGGCATTGTAAAGGCATTTTGAACTCCGGCAATTTGAAGAGCTTTGTTCATTTCTTCGACTAACTTATCCTTTGTCATACCCGGGCGCCATTCAGATTTAGGCTTCAAATTTACTACAGTTTCAATCATCGAAAGAGGAGCTGGATCAGTTGCTGTCTCTGATCGGCCGGCTTTGCCAAAAACAGATTCCACTTCGGGAAA
>JAFEGF010000261.1 GCA_018240225.1 Verrucomicrobiota bacterium | reverse complement strand
CAGACATCGCGGATATGGACGTAATTGCGTTTGAAGTGGCTTTCAAAAAGCACGACAGCCCGGTCATGGACAGCGCGATAGACGAAATCGTTGACAAGCAGGTCGGTGCGCATGCGGGGCGACATGCCGAACACGGTTGCCAATCGGAAGCTGATAGCGTTGGGATTGTTCATCAGCTCTTGTTCAATTTTGACTTTTTCCTTGGCATAGTGGGAGATCGGATGCAGAGGGGACTCTTCCGTGCAAAAGTTATTTGCCTCGCCGACGCCGTAGGCGCTATTGGTCGTAGGCATCAGGACCCATTGATTAGGAGAAAGGTCTTTGATCATGTCAAGGGTAGACTGATAGTTAACGGAAGTTGCCGTGTAAGGATCTTGGTTGCATAAGGGAGCGCCGACTAAAGCAGCGAGCGGGATTACCACATCAGCCCATTTTAGATGGGTCTTTAGTTTTTCCCGGTCCCTGATGTCGCCTTTGACAATGTGGAACAGAGGATTGTAGCAGACATTGTTCAGGCCAGACTGTTTGTACATGAAATTGTCATAGACGACGACTTCGTAGTTTCTTTTCAGTAATTCAGGAACGAGGATGGAGCCGATGTATCCTGCTCCTCCAGTAACGAGGATTTTCATGTTCGTACCATTTGAGGGTTTGAATGTGGGACGATAACAAATCCAGAATTATAAATTCCAATTGTTTTTGTTTAGCGGACAGCTTGCGAAATCTGTTCGCTTAAGAAATTTCCGATCGAGAGGCAGGATGTTGCGGCGGGCGACGGAGCATTGAGAACGTGCAGTGTTTTATTTTTGTGCGCGATCGCAAAATCGTCGTGCAAGTTCCCATCCCGCTTGACAAGCTGCGCTCTGACGCCAGCTCCGCCTACAACTAAGTCTTTTTCCTCAATTTGAGGAAGAAGTTTTTGGACGTCTTTGACAAACGCCTTCTTGCTCATGGAACGGTACATCTCTTCCATACCCGATCTCCAAAACCGCTTTGCCATTTTCCAAAAACCTGGGTAAGTGAGATATTGGACGCAGTCTTTAAGATTGATCTGGGATTTCCGATACCCTTCTCTTGCCCATGCCAGAACGGCGTTCGGTCCTGCTGTCACTCTGCCATCCACCATCCGGCTTAAGTGGACTCCTAAAAAGGGAAGCTGGGGATTGGGAACCGGATAAACCAATCCTTTGACGAGGTCTCTTTTATTAACGGCAAGTTCCCAATATTCTCCGCGGAAGGGAATGATCTCGAAGGGGACATCTTCTTTGTTCAAAACAAGCGATGCGATCCGATCAGAATGAAGCCCTGCGCAATTGACCAAAAAAGACCCGGTAATCGTTGCGTTCGTCGTCTCAACAGCCACGTGTTTTTCAGTATCTGTAATCTTAAAGACCTTTTGCCCGAATAGGACATTTCCCCCTTTTTGGAGGATCTCTTCGAGAAGGTTTTCAACGACGTCTTGGAAATTGATCGAAAAGCAATTGGGGACCCAAAGGGCTTGAAGTCCTTGAATGTGGGGTTCGATCTCCGCTAACTCTGCCTTGTCGATGATCTTCAGTCCTTCTAACCCGTTGTTCGTTCCTCGATAATGCAGCTCGGAAAGATAGGAGAGCTCTTCTTTTTTTGTTGCGACGATCACTTTCCCCATTTTTTTCAGGGGGATCCCTTTCCGATTGCAAAAATCAAGGAGCAAGGACCTTCCTTCTGTACAGTTGCGCGCTTTTAAGGACCCTGGCTTGTAATAGACCCCTGAATGGATGACTCCGCTATTGTGGCTGGATTGGTGCCGGCCCGAAGCGCTTTCCTTTTCAAGGACCGCAATTTTAAGCCGGGGCATCTTGTTTTGCAATTGATAGGCTGTGGCTAGGCCGACGATGCCGGCGCCGATAATGATGACGTCGGCCGAGATGGTTTTGCGCTCTGTCATTTTCTGCTCCGCAAATTTAAGGGCGGTCGCAGTATACTATGCATAAGCCCTTAATATTCGGAAAGGTTCATTGAAAAGATGACAACCCTTCCCTAGATCTGTTAGTCTTCCAAGTTTCAATTAGCTACACTTAAACTTTTATGCGGTAAACCATGGTTGAAATTTCGATTCTTGTCCCGACAAGAGGCCGCCCCGGCCGTCTTTTGGATTTTTTGCATTCGGTCATTGAAACGTCGGCGAACCCTGCCAATGTCGAGGTCGTCCTTGGAATTGATGAAGACGATAGATCCTATGATCAGATGCAGTGGCCGGATACTCCATTGAAGATCGTTAAAACGATCGCTCCACAAGCTACGATGGGAAGCTTAAACACTCGGTGTATGGACAACTCTTGCGGAAAATTGATCATTTTAGGCAATGACGATGTCCTGTTCCGGACAAAGGGATGGGACGAGATCGTCGTTAGAGAAAGCAAACGATTTCCCGATGGTGTTTTTTTGATGTTTGCAAAAGATGGCATCAAAGACGATGCGTTTCCTTGTTTTCCGATCCTTTCAAGGCAATGCTGTTCGTTGATCGAAGATCCTTTTCCTAAGCTCTATCGGGGAGATGGGATCGACAGCCACATCTTTGATATTTTTCTAAGGCTAAAGGATTTCGGTTATGACAGGTTCTGCTACCTTTCCGACGTGTATATGGAGCATCGGCATATCTCAAATGGAAAGGGAGATGTTGACGCGATCTACAATCTCCGTTCTCATCAACTTGGCAATTACAATTTTTACACGTTGTGGAAGCTGCGTGAAGATACTGTGCAAAAGATTTTAAGTTTTTTGAAAAAAGAGAACGTTTCCAAGTTGAAGCAT
>JAFEGF010000260.1 GCA_018240225.1 Verrucomicrobiota bacterium | reverse complement strand
AAATGATCCCTAAAAATTATATTGAGTGCGACCCGGAAAACGTAAAGGCTAATCTTGAATTGATCGAATACTTGGAAGCCTTAGATGATGTCGATGCCGTTTTTCATAACTTAAAAATGGAGTAGATAGTTTTGCAACTGGCTTAGTTTATTGTTTGCAATAAAATTTTGTTTGAGTTTGGAATTGTTGTGTCTGATTATTAAATCGAACGAAATTTTTATTGGATTGGTCTTTTAATTGCTGTTAATTCGAAATTGAATAATTAAATTGTTTTAATTTGAATTTTTCGTGTTTTGTAAACCGGTTAATTTTATTCATTTTATAAACTGTTGACTGTATAATTACGGTTAATATCATGATTAGATGGTTTGTATGTCAGCTTATATAAGATTACAGAATTTCATTACTAGCGCTCAATTGGCTTATAACAATCCCCAACAGCAACATTTAGTTTTAGGTCAGGGAGAGCAAATTGTTTTACAAGATGGGATCGGCAGGCCGTTAACTTCCGCAGAAGTCCAAGACCAAAATCGGCGCACCTGGAACACATTTACCCGTTCTCTTCGTGATGTGATCGGTACAAATAAAGTCCAAGAGATTTGCAATAAGTTCCGTTTCAATATTCAGAAAATGGAGCGGGAGGGGCTTCCTCTGCTTGCTGAACATATCGAACTGTTCAGTATCGGAGCTAGCCGAATGATGACCCGCGATATCAAGCAGCGCGTACCTCAGCAGCACCTAAGAGAATTAACAGTTGCCCAGCTTGAAGAAAAGATGAGGATGGTCAACCCATTTCCAGTTGTCGGCTGGTCATTGGACCCCCGTGAAATCTCAGGAACTCCGACTAATTTCCTTTCCTGGTTTTTTCATGATGCCAGGTTAATGGATAAAGAGACCCAGTTGCTTTTCTCAGATGTCAGGGATTTGTCCTTTCCGGCATGGCAAGAGCGTTTTTGCAAATGTATCGTCAACCGTGAGCTTGCTGAAAAACAGGTCATCCCAGCGCCTGGCGCAAATGGACGTGTCGAGTACTACAAGGTGCATCGCAAAGTCGCTACAGGCGATGGCCTGGTAGCGTATGCTCTTAAGCCGATCGGCGCAGATTCGACCTTGAAGCCTATCGTGCTATTCCGCCCCTCGCAATTTGCCCTATCGAATGAAGATGCAATGGAAACCTACATGAACGATGTTCAGGGCAATATTGGCGAGATGGGGTATTTAGCTGCTCGCAATTCCTTTAACCAATTGATGAACGATCCTAAATTCTGCCCGGATGGAACAAAGATCGAAGTCGCAGGCTACAGCTTAGGCGGCGCGCATGCCCAACGCTTCGTTGCCGATCAGTGGCGAAAGGTCTCTTCGGCAACATTTTATAACGACCCGAGCGTAGATTGCGAGACTGCGGAGCGTTTTGCCCGCGAACTCAACGCAGCTCCTCGTTTTGCAGATCCCATCCGTTTGAATATCTTCAGGACAAAAGGGGATATTGCCCACCATGTCGGAGAGAGGCACTTGGGCTGGGGAGTCACGCATCCTGATGCACAGGTCCAACTCTTGGAGTTCGACCATCAGAACCGAGAGATCTCATTGCTGCAGCTGCATGGTCGAAGAGTGTTCGACAATCCTTATCGCAATTACCATGTCACGGTGCACAATGCAACCGAGCTCAATGACCAGCTCGACAATGAACGGCGCGGCCCAGCAGTATTTTGGTATGAGAAGATGCGCAAATGCTGGGGAACTGTTGCATTCTGGCTGTTATTTGGACTGCGCGAAGTGACCAAATTCTTCAGTGCTTTTCTTGGGATCAAAATCTTGAGAAGCAGCAAACGCACCTACTAATTTTTCTTCCTCTATAAACTCTGTGCTTTCTGTGGTTTTCGCTTTTTTACCACAGTTAAGAACGCAGAGTTTATAGAGGAAGAGATCTTCTTAGAGACGTTCTCTGAATTAGAACAGCTTCTTAGGCGTGTTGAGTAAATTGCCAGAGCCTGACAGCAGTCGTGATCAATACAAGAACAATAAAGATGCAGCTTAAAGGGGCAAACGCCATGGGCGCTAATGCCATTGCTCCCCAAATAAGGAACGCTTCAGCTCTTTCGATGAGCCCCGGACTATAGTGGAAGCTTTTTTTGATTCCATTCGATGTATTCTCTGAAAAGATCCCAACGACAAGAAAAGAGGTGATGCAGAGTAAAATGCTTCCTAGCATCCCAATTGTCAGAAGTCCCCGATTGCTCGGGTCGACAGAATAGAGTCCGAACAACACGGAAAATTCGACGATCCGGTCGCAGACGATATCCCAAACAGCGCCTTTCGATGAGGCTGAGTTTTGAAATCGGGACAGTGAGCCATCAAGGGTATCCAAAAAACCGGACAGGAGCAAAGCCCCAAGGGCAGCCCATTTCCATCCTGCAACGATGAACGGAGCAAAGCTGATGCCGGTCAGACAAGCGGCAGCAGTAATTGCGATAGGACGGCATCGGTTGACAGCTGGAATCTTTAAAAGAGGGGAGATCAATATCTTCTCATAGGTGTTCCGACAGAGCCCTTCAAGCATTTTTTCCCCTGATCTTTTTTACAACGATAGGAATCAAAGCAAATATCCCAAGAGCAATCAAGGCAATTTTAACCTTAATGTTAAAAATGGCATCAAGGGATAGTCCTCCTTGCGATTGAAAAATGGCTCCTAGCCCTTCACCCGCTTGCGTGAAGACGTAGGCGCCAGGAAGGATTCCCACAAAAGTCGTCCAGACGAATGTGCGCAATTTCACATTGAAAACGGCTGGCGCCAGGTT
>JAFEGF010000259.1 GCA_018240225.1 Verrucomicrobiota bacterium | reverse complement strand
AGGCTTGTGCGGTATTTGCAAAGGGCCAGTCCTGCACGGTTGACGATCTTGAGCTGAGTCGAGCTTCCGCGTCCTGCATCGCCTTCGGCAATGACGTCGAGAACCAGTCCTTGTATTTGGGAGAGCATTTGGTCGATGCAGTTGTTGTTCGCATCGATAATGCTGTCATAGACTCGTGTAAACTGTTCTTTAAGAGCAGTTTCAGCAGGTGTTCCAGAGCCGACGATAGCCCGCTGCTGAACGAAATATTCAGCCAAATTGCTCATCAGGGCTTTTACAGTAGCTTGGTGATCATCTCCGGTTCTACCGTTAAACGGATCAACGGCCATTCTAAATGCATTTCTGCGATCATCATCGTCAATGCCAGCCCAGTCTATGAAATCATATAACTTGGACGGGGTGTGGTTGGTCTGGTATCTGTTAAGCAAATTCTGCAAGTTGAACTGGAGAATATGGGCGCTTGCTTCGAAACGGCCGCTGATCTCAGCTAGCGGTTGCTGGCCTGGTCTGACCATCGCTTCGATTTCGTCAAAGCGGGTTAAAGCAGCCCGTTTTCTTGCGATCATCTCTTCAGGAGAAATAGGATCGACGCTGACCGGTGCGATCGGTTCTAGGACCACGGCCGATTTTGTCGGATAAAGCAGATCGCTGCTAGCAATTTTTAGGATTGCATAGACAACGGCATTGATAACTGGAATGACCAGCAAAACGCCGACAACGACGGCGCTGACTCTTTCACCCAATGACAGGTTACGTTCGGTTGGAGCAGTAGCGATCACGTTTTGTGCAACGGAATCAACTTTTGTTCCAAAGAGCCCATCGCGTATGTTGCAATAGCCTTGGTTAAAAGGTTCGATCAATGCATCGTAGCATTGATTAGATATCGATTGAAAATCAGAAACCATAATACCCCATAAAATAGAATTAGTTAATAAAACGGATGAATTATGGTTTATTTCTGATAATTATTGCAATGTTAAATTTGTTAAGTTAATTTTGATTTTTAGTTGTTGTTTATTAGTGGTTGTTGGAATTTATTAAATAAAATGATTTACGTGGAACGGGAGTAGAAAACTTCTTTTAATGTGAGTCCGTGGGCGGGAGCTGTGACGCCTGCTAGAGCCCTGGCTTTGTCCTCTAGGATAGAGGGAATAGTATCAGGGGGGATTTTGCCGCATCCCACATAGACGAGGGTTCCTGCCAGGTTGCGGACCATCTTATAGAGAAAATGGTCTCCTTTGAAGCAGATCGATAGGCGGTCTCCTTCATGTAAAATAATATTGATAGCATCGATTGTGCAGACGGGGCTGCGGGTCCATAGGGACCTTTCATTGCAAAATGAGGAAAAATCGTGGGTCCCAAGCAGATGCCGGGCTTCTTTTTCCATGAGAGAGATGTTGAGTGGATAGGGGAAATGCCAGGAGAGCTGTCGGTAAAAGGGAACCTGGATCTCATGGTTGCAGATCCAATAGGTGTAGTGTTTGCAGGTAGCGTCAATTGTAGGATGGAATTGCAGGGGCATAGGCTCAATAGAAAGGACGCGGATGTCTTGAGGCAGAGTTCCGTTCAGCCCGTAGAGGAATCGTCGGAGGTCGGAAAGGGGAGTATCCGTAAGAAAGTTGACGACTTGCCCCTCGGCATGGACGCCGGCATCGGTGCGGCTTGCGGCTTGGAGCTGGACCTGTTTGCGCAGAATTTGAAAGATCGACTTTTCAAGCATCTGCTCAATGCTGTTTCCGAGGGAGGTCTTTTGCCAGCCTTTATACTCGGTGCCTTTATAGGCAACAATCAGTTTGTAATTGGCTCTACTTGATTCTTTATTCACAGTCCCGCCGTCAATAGATTAATGTTCAAAAGAGCCGTGAGGGCCCAAGAAGAGGATGAGACCGTTTAAGAACATCTGGACGGAGATCAGGATGAGCAGAAGGCCCATGAGCCTTTCGCAGGCGACAAGACCTCTCCATCCTAGCAGCTTTTTCAGGTAGCTGGCGCTGAGAAGGATGATCGTGGAAGCAAGCCATGCTAAAACAATTGCTCCGATCGTGATCCATTCGTTGTACTGCTCATGGGAATAGAGGATCACAGCGGCAAGGACAGCCGGCCCTGCGACGAGGGGAATGGCTAGAGGGACGATGAAGGGTTCTTTGTCGGGGGAGATGTCGACATCTGGGTCGCGTCTTCCTGGAAAGATCATTTTAAGGGCGATGATAAAGAGGATGATCCCGCCAGCGATCAGCAAGGTAGCCTGTTCCACATTGAGGAACTCCAAGAGAAGGTCACCGAGAAAATCAAAGGAGATGATGATGATGAGCGCAATGACCAGCTCCCGGAAAATAATGTACTGGTGGCGTTTGGGGTCGATGTCTTTGAGGACCGAGATAAAAATAGGGACATTGCCGATCGGGTCCATCAGCAAGAATAGGGCAAAGGCCATCGATAAGAGCTGTACGAAAGAGTCCATAGATAGTTGTAAGTTTTAAATTATTTATAACAAAATAGGTATTTAATTAAAAGGATTCGATGGAAATGTTTTTCCATAGTTTTTTTAAAAAATTAATCTGTGATTCATGCATGGAGGAGAAAAAGATCAAAAAGTCATCATTTTTTTGAAAGGCTGCCTTTGTCCAGTTGGCCGACCCCATGATGAAGACCCGTTCGTCTAGGAGGGCCCATTTATGGTGCAGCAGCTCTTGGCCTTGGCTTAAAATGATGCAGATCCCCGCTTTCCGCAGTTTTTCGATGCACTTTTCGCTCGCGCCTTTGGCGGTATAGTAGTCGACGGCGGCCTCCACATGGACGCCCCGCAGCTGAGCTGC
>JAFEGF010000025.1 GCA_018240225.1 Verrucomicrobiota bacterium | reverse complement strand
GCCTGTTGTAACGGTAATCGCCATTTGTTTGTAGTAGGCGCGCTGCTGGCTGAACCAATACTGAAGTTCTTCTTTGGATTCATGGAGGAGGGCGCCGAAGACGTACTGTCCGATCACATTGGCGCATAAATTAGCGGTATTTTCTGCGACTGCCTGTTGGTGGAACTCTGAGTTGTCCGTAATGATCGCTCCAGTGCGAAGGCCGCATGCGTTCCAGGCTTTAGAAGCGGACTCGATGCTGATGCGCCGCCCGGTGATGCCAGGGACTTCTTGCTCTGTAATGCCCCAGACGCTGCTTGTTTGCCCTTCTGTATAGAACATTTCACGGTAGGCCTCGTCGCTGATCAGCCACAAGTTATGCTTCACGCAGAGCTTTGCCAGGTCGTTGATCGTTTGCTGCGGAAAAAATTGACCTGTTGGATTGTCGTAGGGAATGATCAGCAAGGCGGAAGGTTTGGATTCGACGATCACTTTTTCGATCTCGGACAGCTTGGGTAATGAGAACTTCCCGTTTTCCTCCAAATGGCGGGTCACGGAAACTGTTGCACGGCCAGTCCTGATCGCAAACGAGGTGTAGTTGGAATAGGTCGGATCGATCAGCAATAACGGTTTTTCAGAAGAGCCGGCAGGGCCGCAAACGCCCAAAATGACAAGCTCCATCGCATGGCTGCCCCCATCTGTGATCTGGCTATGAAGTCCTTTTGTAGAAAATCCGCAGCTGGCGATCAAGTGCAAAAAGGCATGGTTGGCCTCTTTCTCACCGGCAGTGGTGGAATATTTCACGACACCTTGCTTAAATGGGCTGTGCGGGCCATTCAGCGAGAACATCCGTTTGACCATCGCAGGGTGCATCGGCAGCGTGACATTGCCGATTGCGGTATTGACGCCGACCACTTGGTCGGTCCGCTTCAAGAACTCGATCTGCGCAATGCGGATCGCAGAGGGAAGCCGGTCTTGATAATGCTCGGAAAGCAATGGTTTCTTCATATTAGTTCAAGCTAAGGTCTTCAGGGATCATCGAAAGGGTGGCGTACTTGCCTCCCATTTCACGGAGGATCGTCTGCCAGGCTTTTTCCGGCGGCGTCTCAAAGACATGCTTGGCGGAACCGGGATGCAGAAACCATCCTCCGCTTAAAAATTCCCTTTCAAGCTGTCCAGCTCCCCAGCCAGCGTAGCCGAAGCAGAGGCGGACAGCCGGCCCGTTCGGATCGGCGATCGCTTCTTGGAGGAACTGGAGGTCTCCGCCGAGATAGACGCCATCGCACAGTTTGAGGGTCTGGTCGGGAATGTGGTCTGAGGAGTGGAGGAGCATCATCTGATTGGGCTGGATGGGGCCTCCGGCGCGGATATGGACGTTGTGGTTGTTGAGCTCTTTGACGTTTAAGATCTCTTCGGGAAGCTCCATTTCGAGGTTCTTGTTGATGATCAGTCCGAAAGACCCTGCCGGGCTATGTTCGCAGATGATCAGAACACTGCGAAAATAGATCCCCGTGTCGATATCGGGACTAGCGATCAGAAACGAGCCTTTTGTCAAATGGGAATAAGGTGCCGATTCCATGAGGCCCATCCTGTCTGTTAGTTAGAGGCTTCCATTAGCTGCTGATTATAAAGTCGCAAGTTGTCCGACAGGGCGTCTGCTTGGCGGAGCAGCTCAGCGAAGTCCTGTTTGAACTTATCATTGTTCAAGATGACCTCTTTTTCAGGGGAAAGTTCAGCGCGGTCGATCAGCATCGAGAGGCGGGACATTGCTGTATTGATATCGTCGACCTCGTTTTCGAAATAGTTCTTAAAGCTTTGGGGGTTGTCCAAGGAGTTGAGGACGGTGAGCCTTTGGGCCCGTTGCCGCTGCCAGCTCTTGTTCAGATGGAAGAGTAGCCCGTAATGGTTGATATCGTTCATGAGGGTATTGGCCTTGCTCATCACAGCTGTGAACCTTAAGTAGAGGTCGTCGCCTTTAATGAGCTTGCCGAGGGTCCCTCTGCCGCTTGCGATATCCCTGCCGATCAGGTCGAAAGAGTGGGTCGCGTTCTTGAGATTCCGCATGACGACGCTGGCATTTGCAAAGACTTTTCCATCCTTCATTTCGCGCACAGCATCTTGGATATCGCACATCGTGCTGCTGAAGTGGTCGACTCCTGTTTTGATCCCAGAAACCAATTGAAGGTCGTTGGCTGATTTGACCGCTGTTTTGACCTCGTCCATGGCGCTGCCGAACGAACGGACAGCATTGCCGAGGTCGTCGCCGTTCTTTTGCAGCCAGCGGTTGACCTCTTTGATTGTGACTTGGAGGTTGTTGGACAGGTCGGAGAGCTCGTTCATGGCGTTCTCGATCGGATCGACCGATTCGGCATAGATTGGCTGGTTAGTGACCAGCTTTGGAGTAATCCCTTTAGGAGGAGCTTTGGGGATGATCGCAATCGATTTTTCGCCGAGCAGGCCCGATGTCTGGATCGAGATCTCGTCAGTATCGTACACTTTGACGCTCGAGTCGATCTTCAAGACAAGCTGGTAGAAGTAGATCCGTCCGAGCATATCTGTCGCAGGGGCTTTGCGCGCATCGTAAATTTCATCGATGGCAACGACCTCTCCAACAGGTTTTCCTGCAAACATCACACGGGTGCCGACATTGATCTTATTGATGTTGGAAAACCGGACGTAAAGGGTCTGTTTGCCATCGCCGACGCTCGGTTTGAGGAACATGATCAATGAGACGATCAAAAAGCAAGCCGCCACGACAAAAATGCCGATCAGCATGTTTTTCGTTTGTTCACCCATGGTGATTTTTCTCCTTCAAGGTTCTCGGGTCCTGCGAGATCGTCGTGTACAAAAACTTGATCAACGGATCATCGATCTTCAAAAACTCATCGGGCTCAGCAAGATGGGCTATCTTCCCATCGCGGATCAGGGCGAGCCGGTCGCCGACATACAGAGCAGAAAACATGTCATGGGTAACGACGATGCTTGTCGCTTTCAGCTCTTCCTGTGTTTTAACGATTAGCTCATTAATTTGCATAGCAATAATTGGATCGAGGCCTGTCGTCGGCTCATCATAGAGGACAATTTGAGGGCGGTAGACGATCACCCGGGCAAGCGCTGCCCGCTTGCGCATCCCTCCGGAAAGTTCCGACGGCATCTTCTTTTGCGTTCCGGCCAGCCCGACAAGTTCTAATGCATGGCTGACCCGGTCGTTGATCTCTGCATGGGAGACTTTTTTGCCAGTATGGGGATCTCCATGTTCGCGCAAATAAAAGGCTGCATTGTCCTCGACCGACATCGAGTCGAACAGGGCTCCTCCCTGAAAGAGCATCCCCATGTGCCTGACAGCGCGCAGCAGCTCCGATCCTCTAAGCTCGGTGATCTCTACGCCATCTACATCGATAGATCCGTCGTCTGGTTTTAAAATCCCGATGATGTGCTTCAGCAAAACGCTCTTGCCGATCCCTGACGGTCCTAAGATCACCAGCGTCTCGCCGCTTTTGACCTCGAGGTCCATGCCGGCCAGGACTTGGAGCTTGCCAAATTTTTTCCACAGATTGCGTATTGTGATCATATCAGTCCAATAACCCCGATAATTGGTCGTGGATGATATTGAGGCCGACCGTGAGGAAGAAGTTGACGAACAGGATGCAGCAATAGGTCACAACGACACTATTGGTCGTCGATCTTCCCACTCCTGCAGCGCCCCCTGAAGTGCGCAACCCTTTATAGCATGCGATCGTCATGATCAGGATCCCAAAGACAAAACCTTTGATCACCCCTGTCAGGAAGTCGAAATAGGTGATATGGGTGGGCATTGGATCGAAATAGGTAATGGGAGCCATCCCAAAAAAGTAGACGGCGACCAGATACCCTCCGAAAATCCCCATCACAATACTGAAGATGACGAGCAAGGGGATCATGAACACCCCTGCGATAAAGCGAGGAGAGATCAGATAGCGGTTGGGATTGACGGCCATCGTCTTGAGCGCATCGATCTGTTCGGTGACCTGCATCGTTCCGAGCTCAGCGCACATCGCAGCCCCGACCCTTCCGGTGACCATGAATGCGGTCAGCACAGGGCCTAGCTCGGTCATCATCGCCTTGGCGACCATCAGGCCTGTCACGGAAGCAAGGCCTTTGTCGGAGAGCTGGTAGAACGACTGGGCGGCAAGCACCATCCCTGTCGACAGACCCGTTATGGCCACAACAGGAAGGGATGCGACGCCGATATCGAACAGCTGTTTCAAGATCAAGTAGAAGTGGGGAGGGCGGCGGACCGTCGCTTTGGCCACATCGTAGATGAGGACTGCGTATTCGCCGACAGAGATGACAAATCCCAAGGCAGCATACAGTCGCTTGAGCAAAGGGTGCTGGTGGTGGTTGTTCGCAGCTGTCTGTCCATTGTTTCCGTTCAAAGCAACCATCCCTGTATTTATACATTGCCCCAAAATCGGATTGTATCGGAAGCGGCATTTGGGGTCAAATCACAGAAAAAAAAAGATCAGATTTCTTAATAATGAGGTAATATTTTAGATAATTAGTCATGTGTCAGGATAAATTCCAGTATGGAAAAAATACGATAATTCATCCTTATTAATTTTCTTATTTGCAACTTCGACAACAAGTTGTTCAAGCCGTTTTATTTTAAACTTAATGGGGGCGCTGTTAACTTGCAAGAATACTAAAGCCGCGACATAGGCTGTTCTTTTGTTCCCATCATTAAAAGGGTGATTCTTAGCTAAGTGGTATAAATAGACTGCAGCCTTGTCATAAATGGAGGGGTACATTTCTGATCCTCCAAAAGACATTTTAGGTGCTTCTAATGCAGAGTGAAGGAGGTTTTTGTCTCTAATTCCTTTTAATCCGCCAAATTCAATCAGCAATTTATCATGCAATGCGATTACATGTTTCGAGGTAAGATATTTGGTCACTTAGTAGCAAGTCTTTTTAAAGCATTTCTGTTTTCAGAGATAATTTTTTCTGCAATTGATTCAAGCTCTTCATCAGAAATGTCCTCGTCTTGAAATTCAGGTACAACTTTGGAACGAATGTAATCTTGCAAAGTAACACCTTGTAAAGCAGCAACGGCTTTTAGTTTTCTGTGTTGAGCAATCGAAAAATCAACAGTGACCCTGGTCGTTTTTTTAAGGGATTTCGAAACAAATCTTTTACGACGTTTTGTTTTCATAAGACTTCTCCAGCTATATATCAGTATATCAGTATATCAGTTTTTTCCAAGCTGATAATTTGGAAAAATTAATAGAATATGGAAACGAGGGGAGTTTCTAGGCAAAAAAGACACCTTCCACGATTAAGCGGAAGGTGTCTTTGAGTAGAACTTTTATGGAGTTTTTTTAAGCGCCGCGGCCTTTCTTCTCGATGATACTGTTCGCAAGCTGGTTTGCTTTATCGATAGCGCCTTGAGCAGAGTTTTGACCTTCTTGGGCTGACTGGAAGCGGACTTGGCTAAGGACAGCACGCTTCGATTCGTCTTCAGTGACATTGCTTTGAAGCAGGGTCTTAAAGCCGTCTCCGCCGTAAGGGAGGGTCTTTGCAGCTGTTTTCAAAGTAGATCTCATGAACTCATTGTCGACTAGTTTTTCTGCAATCGACTTAAATAAGGCTTCAATAGGGCTGCTTCCTGGTTCCAGATTAAGCGTCGGACTAGCGGCTCCTTTCGGAAAGAATCCTGATGCAATCCCTGCGCTTCCAGCTAAAAATGCTGTAGCGAGGGTAGCTCCTGCTTGCAGGCGCATCCAGCCGATCTGTCCATCTGTTAGATCGCCATATTGGTGCAGCTGGCTCAAGAGGCGGGACGTATGTTGGGTCCCGAGCTGGCTGAATGTTTGCATGATATTAGCAAGCTGCGGAAGTAAAGCGTATACAGAACCTGACATAAGTGTTCTCCTTAAATAATTTTAACTTAATAATTCTTTTACGACGGCTTCGTTCGATCGGATCGCCAACTTAACAAATAAGTTCGATTTATCGTGTGCGGCATTCAGGCCGTCCAGGACCCCTTCGATCGATTTGGTCGTATTATCGATGAGGTGTCTTTCAACAGTCATTTTCGATTTAACTTTAGTGAGGTCGGCTTGCGACCAGATCAGATTGGCATCGGCATGCCCTTTTCCAATCGTTGTGACGCCATCGAAGATAGCAAGTGTCGCTTGGGCGATGATGATGGCCTTATCGAAAAATTCGACGCCAGACCATGCAAAAGCTCCAGCCGATCCACCGAGTCCAATAATACCCGAGAGAAGGCCTACAGCGGAAGGGAGGAGGATGGCGAGCATTTGCCGCTTTGATTCATCTTCGTTAGCAAGTTTTTTCGCAACCCAGTCCCAAGTTCCCGATTCGGACATCAGCATGTTGGCTATGGAGAAGATCCCGGATGCGATCATGCAGCCTCCGACAACTGTTCCAGCTCCCGTCGAAACAAGGGAGATACCGATCACGATCGAAAGGGCGGAAAGCAGGGAGGTGGCCACTTTCTTTAAAAGTGACCAGAAATCGGATGACTTGGCGTTCTCAGCTGCTTCTTTGAGCTTTTGCAGGTTTTCAGCGGAGATGTCCTGAAGCTGCAGGCGGAACGCTTCCAAACGGACGCCGAGCGTAGATAAAACTTGATCGCCGAATGAGCGGAAAGATTCCATCGCAGCTAAAAAGCGGAGTTCGCTGAGCGTAGGATGATTGGCAGGAGATGGGACATCTTCTGAAAAGCTTGGAGGGGTAAGTGTCGGCCTATCGATGATGACGGGAATTGACGGTCCTAGCGCAGACGCTGCCATGCTGTCTTCAACAGCGGATGGGACATGGGTGTGCGGGTCCGCTGCAGGAGGAATCTGCAGTGATGGGTCAAAATGGGTCCTGGAACCGACAGCTACTGGAAACATATGTTTCTTATTGTGTCCGTGTTTTTAACATGTTGATCTTTGCTGCAAGGTGTTTGCCCTCTTCCGTTTCGAGGTTGAGGAGCTTTTCTGCCGCAATCAGCGCTTTATGCGCTTCTTCGGCATCGCCTTGCGAGAGGTAGCACTCAGCCGCATGAAAATGGGGCAAAGGGTCTTTGTCATTGAGCAAGACCACCATGCACCAGGCATGCAATGCTGCAGTAAAATCTTTTTTCATCTGCTCTGAAGAGGCCAGGCCTTTCCAGAAGCCATGATTGAACGGGGCCGAGAGGACGAGTTTGGTAAATATCTCGGCAGCCGTCTCGTAATTGCCGTCATTATACAGCTTGAAGGCTGTTGCGTACAGTCCATTTTGCTCCTCTTTCGAAAGAGGTTTTACCCCTTCGGAAGACAAGTTAAGGATTTCGGCAATCTTCTTTTGAATATCGATTTCCATTAGATCCTGATCTTCCCGAGGATTGAGTCAATGTGACGCATCAGCATCTCTAATGTTTTTTGGGCGTTTTCCGTGTATTGGATCCGGTCTTCGTACCCTTGGTTGATGTACATCGTTGTCTCATTGACCTTTGAGACCTGGTCTTTTACGGAGCTGTCCAGGAGGCTGAGAGATGTTTCGATGTCATCGAGCTTAAAGACGTAGATCTTTGGGTCGTAGACGTCTTGGATCTCGTCGTAATTGACAAATGAGCCGAAGATTTGCGGGTTGAGGTCGTGGATCCGTCGGATCGTCTCCTGCATATCTTGGTCTTCGCTAAAATCGGCGTCTTTCTTATCTTTTTTGGCGTGGGTAAGCGCTGCAATCAATTTTTGAAGTTCCCGGTTTTGGTCGTTCAGAAGGCTGAGGTTAGAGATCAATGAATTGATATTGGTCTCAGTAAAGTCAAAAGCCTTTTGCTGAGCTTGCAAGAACTCGAGTGCAAGATTGTATCCGTGTACTGCCGTCATACTTTCTCCTATGTATAGCCACCCGTCTGCAAGTTTATCAAAAGAAGGGCATTTATTCAATCATAAGCGAGTGTAAATCAATCATTTAATGTTAAGTAAATTTTTGGTTTTATCGATTTTTTCAAAAATTTCATTTTTAGTTTGCTTAAATGCTCGGTTTTAATATGATGAATGCATTTTAAATTTAAAATATTCTGGTTTGGTTATGTTTGATGTAACAAAGTTTTCAGCTTCAAATTATATTAATGCGCTAATGTTGCAAAGTTATAATGGTGAATTGCTCCATTCAAATGGGATCATGAAATTTGTTGAAAAAGAAATTTTTTCAAGGGCGATCGGCCTCTTGCTCTCTCCAGCCGCATTGGCCGATTTTGCACTGCATGCGGCAAGCATCCCGTTTTCCAGCGACAACCAGCTCCAACGGGTCCAGGATGCTGTTTCGCCGATGCTGTTCGGCAGTGTATTTGCAGCAGTCCATCCCTATCTGGGATGCTACGCGGCGGAACCGGTAAAAAAACACATCGCCGCCGGGATTTTGCTCAGCGGATCGGACCGCGGCTTTGATGCAGTCTGTTCCCCTTTGACCGCAATGGAAGAGATCGCGACGTTGGGGGATGAGGTGACAGCGCCTTCCCAATTGACAGAGGCGGAAAAGCAGTTGCTCCACGGCGCGACCTCTTATGAGACCAGTCTTGAAAAAATCCAATCGTTTGATTTTTTCAACTTCAATTTAACAAGCCATTTGACAGGCAAGATGATCCAAGCAATCGAGAATTGCCGATTGCCATTGCCGATGCAGGAAGCGGCTAAAAGAGCGGCATTGGTCGCCTATCCGGTCTTGATGCTCTTGGATTTGGCGGTTTATGCTGTGTCGACGGTGGCCTGCTTAGGCGCATTCGCAGTCAAAATGCTCGGCGGGCAATCGTCCGCTTATATGGAAACGGCCTCTTCTCCAGAGGTCATCATTGCCAATATCGCCAAGATCCCTCTATTTTTCGTCAGCGCAACCCTAGGATTTGCCGCTGCTTGGGTCGATCCGAAGTTCGGCGCTAGTTTTAGTGAAAAGGGGACAAATACTGCAGCTCAATGGATGTTTTCATTTCAAATGAACAAGATTCACGCGCAGATGGCTGCGATGACGCCAGGGCAAAAGCTTTTGCTTCCAGCCGTCATTACCCGTCCTGAGCAACGAGATCAAGACCTATGCTTGCTCCCTGCATGGAATTCCCATATGCGTTATTTGTTGGTCGAAAAGGTCGATGAAGGTCATTTTGAAGCTGAGCTGATCGAAAGGGGAGGTGACCATGCAAAGACCCGCCCTGTTCCATTAGAGCAAATGCAAGACATTGTCGAACGGACATTGTCGCTTCGTTACAACTTCGGGCATGAAGCAGGAAATGGATCGGTCAGATCGGAATATTCTGTGCGCGATGGGATTGTTGATCTGGGAGCGCAGCCTGCAAATTTAAGCAATTGCGTGATCACAAACCTCTTTGCAGCCATTCAAGTCATCCGGCATCGGGAAGGACGCAATGATTTTGAAGATTTCTGCATTGCATTAAAGCAAAAGGCGATGGAGCGCTATGCGATCTATCAGCGGGACTTCTATCCTTTTGGAGACATCGGTTCTGCAATTGAAGAGATCCAGCGCCGGGCTGGCCTTGTTGTTTAGATACCGTTCATCATTATTTCGAGCGCTTTTTCACTGCGTACCCATATTGGACAGGCCAATCTGGATTATTTCCATATTCTTGCTGTGCTTTCAGCATCCAGTAGGGCTCCCGCAGGAGTTCTCTTCCTAACAAAATAAGATCCGCTTTGCCAGAAGTGATGATCTCGTTGGCCTCCTGAGCCTCTGTAATGAGACCTACTGCAGCTGTTTTAATGTCAGCTTCATCGCGGATCCGCTTGGCGAACGGAACTTGGTAGCTTTTCTGAACGGGGATCTGCGCTTTTGGTACGTTGCCGCCGCTGGAAACGTCGATCAAGTCAACGCCGCATTGCTTCAACATTTTACAGAGCTGAACCGATTGCTCGATGTTCCATCCCTGTTCAACCCAGTCGGTTGCCGAAATCCGTACAAATAAAGGCAATTCTTGTGGAACAATGGTCCTTAGCGAGGTGGCAATGCTCAAGAGGAATTTGGCCCTATTTTCCAATTGATTCCCATGTTCGTCGTTCCGTCGATTGCTTAAGGTCGATAAGAATTGATGAAGTAAATAGCCGTGGGCCGCGTGGATCTCGATGACTTGAAATCCTGCGGAAATAGCGCGTCTTGCAGCCCCTTCAAAAGCTTTGAGAATGGTTTGCATCTTTGCTAGGTCTAATTCGATCGGGACAGGGCTATCTTCACTAAATGGAATTGGACTTGGGGCAACGATCGGCCAAGCCTGAGGATCGTGGTCAGGAAGAGCTGCGCCTCCTTTCCATGGAGCGACGCAGCTCCCTTTTCTTCCAGCATGCGCTAGTTGGATTCCGGGAACCGCCCCTTGCGACTTGATAAACTGAGCGATACGCGCAAGAGGGGCAATATGTTCATCGCTCCAAATACCCATATCTCCGGGTGTAATTCGTCCATCAGCTGCCACAGCAGTAGCTTCAACCATCACTAGGCCGGCGCCGCCAACCGCACGACTTCCTAGGTGGACCAGATGCCAATCGTTGGCAATACCGTCAATAGCGCTGTACTGGCACATCGGAGACATTCCAATACGGTTGCGGAATGTAATGCCGCGAATGGATAGAGGACTTAAGAAATCGATTTCCGGTATTTCCCGATCGTGGTCGCTACCAGCAGTACAGCCGCACGTTTTCTTTTCCATAAATACCCCCATCTTCCTCTTTAAAATTTTTATATATCTCTCAGAGAGCAAAGGTGCAAGAGTTTTTAAAACTAGGCTTTGAACCTATCCCAGTAATATGGCTTCATCGACAGAAGCATATTACTGGGATAGGTTCTTGTACTTATTTGGTTTCGGGGAAGTTAGTTAGAACAGAAAGGGGTTAAAAAAACCATCAGCCTATCCGCTATGTAGGGATAGGCTCATCCAGTAAATTAAGGATGCAAGAAAGGAGTGGATTTTTAAGGCTTTTGCAAAAGGGCGGCGACTTCAGAGAGTTCTGCAAGGAGATCTCCGGGTTGTTCAACTTCTGCAGTTTTTCCTGATGAGCCGAAGTGGATGAACAGGTGGTCGATGCACTTGGCGTACTTGTCAATGCCGATGTTCGAGTAGTAATTGGCATAATTCTGGAATTGGTTCTCTTTGCCGCTTCCTGCATAAGCGCGGTTAAAAGCATCAAGCATTTCCATATCATCAAAGTTCATATCGCCAAGGACAACGGTGACTGCATCATCTTGCTGCGTGCGGGCAGCGTAGCTTGCCATTTCATAGCGTCCTGGAAGGTTAGGGTCTCCGGGAACATGCGCGTTGATGAAGCGGAACTTTTCATGCGAATCTTTTTTGACGAGCATGATGTCCATGAGCGATCTGCCAAGCTGGCTTGGAAAGGCGTCTGTAACGATAGCGCTTTCTTCCGGCGCATAGGCGAACACATTGGCATCGTAGATCAGGATGTTCTGGTCTTTTTGCGGAATTTCAGAGGAGCGGATCATTTTCATCGAGCCAGGCAGGGATGCAGCTAAGGCATCGATAAAAGGGCGGCTGCACTCTTGCAAGGCGAGGACGCTTCTTGGATGGGACGGATGGTTGATCATTTGATGGACCTGATCGATCACATGGGCATCGCGGGCAGTAAGGCCAGTCCCATCGAGATAAACATGTTCTTGCATGATCAAAGAATGTTTTAAGCCTTGGGTGTTCATTTCAACCCAGCCCATGTACTCAGAATTAAGGACGTTCCAGGTGACAATATAAAAATCGTCCAGCTTTGTGCCTACGGGAAGATGGTCGGAGGTGAACTGCCACTTCTCCTGGAGCTCGCCAATATAATGGGGAGTTAGTTTAGAAGAGGTTAGGAATTCAAGAGGTTGCGACTCGGCTCGGATCTTTCTAAGTAAACTTTTGTTATCCGATATTGCTTGGGAAGGGGATTCGATATACTGCTGAGAAACAGTGCTTGAGCCCAAGTGGGGATTGATAGAGGTCAAAATACTGCTTAAACTAAGAAGGATTTTAAAATCCATTTTTTCTCCAAAAATTGTTTCGGCCTATTATATCTCCAGTGTGGTTTTTATTGATTAAAATTAATAACTTTTACGCCATTTTAAAGAAAACTTTCCCTCTTCTTCTTCTTGGGTCTCGGCTCGGAAAATAAACCCTTTATCAAGTTCGACCTCGACGATGACCTGGCTGCTCGTCGCACTTTGAGAAAGGGTGACCAAGACCCCTTTTGCCAGGTATTTGCCGATCTGCACAGCGATCTGATCTGAGCCTGCGCTGGAGGAGACGATGGTCAGCCGGTCGACGCCGATGCTTTTGCGGATCGCTTCCAAGACGTCAGGGCCTGCGCCTCCCGATAGCGACATGAGCGTGTTGGCCAGCTGCAGCGCTTCAGGATGGGAGATGTCGGAAATGTCTTTGTTGAAGAGGATCCGAGCTAGGATCGAGCTGGTCGCCATATGAGGGTTGGACTGGAAGGTCAGCTGGGGGGACGAAAGGGGGCCTCGAAGACGCGCCGTCACTTCCATGTCGGACAAGCTTAGGTTTCCGCTCAAATTCAGATAAGCGCTGGGCGATGGCTTGTCATTGAACACGATCTGTCCTTCTGTCAATGTAAAGATCTTGCCGGAAAATTGGTAGTCTCCTTTGACCAGCGATAAAGAGCCGTTGGCGGCAACAGTCGCATTGGTCCCTGTTAAACGGACCGAACCTTCCCATTCGGAAGAAAGGCCTTTTCCATCCACATGTACATCCTGGTCTGCTGTCAGCTCAAGGTCGATATGAAAGGGGAAGATGGGGAGCGGCGCGAGCTGCGAGTCGTCAAGAAAGAAGGGCCTATTGACGTAGGTGACGGACACCTGCGGGACCTCATAGGGCAGCTGGTCGGGAATATGAATTGTTGCATAAGGGACAATGAGGTTGCCTTCTGCGAGCGCTGAGCGGGTCGAGCCAGTCAGATACAGAGCTCCTGTCAAGTAGCAATTGATCGTATCAAAGCGGAGCAGATGCAGGTTGTCGAGCTCGCTGGTGACCGCATAAGGGAAGTGCGCTTCCGGTTTTAGCTGCATGGTCCCTTCCGCCTCCATTTCTCCATTTTCCTCGTCGCTAGCTGTCATGCTGATCAGATGGATCTCGCGGCTCAAAGCCTCTGCTTTGGCTTGGATGTTTTTGAGCTGGGTCCCTGTATAGTAATTTTCGTAGGTGCCGTCTTGCCATTCGATCTCGCCCTGCAATGAGGGATGGGCAAAGGTCTGGGAAAGGAAGAGGCGGCATGAGGCAAAGCCTGTGATGTGGTGTGTGCCAATGTTGATAAAGTCAAATAGGTCTTGGATCCTTCCTTCAGCTGTAAGCTCGCTGCTCAAAGGATGCAAGTCGTCGATGGCGATCTTGAAGGGATAAAGCTCGTAGGTGAGGGGGATGGACGCGGAAAAATCGACAAACTGCTCTCCGATCGCATGCAGGTCGGTGTGGACCTGGAGCATGCTGTGGTTAAGATGCATTTGGCAAGAGCCTTTGGCCCGCCAAGGTTTTTTCTTGCCGTAATGCAGGACGTCGGCCTCTTCTAACACAATGTTCAGAGCCCCTTGGATGTTCTCAGGCGTCGCATCGAGGAATCCTCTTGCGGTGAGCGATCCTTCCAAGGAGAACTGGGGCTTGATGATGGAAAAGACTTGAAGGGGGAAGTGCTGCATTTCGATCTCTGCAATCGACTGGTCTTTTGCAAAAGATGCTGAAGCGGAGAGAAAACCTTCTCCGATGCTCCAATCGGATGCAGAGATCAGAAGCTGGGAAGGATCCCAATCGATTTGAAACGGTGTTTCCAAAACGATTGGCTGGTCGGCAATTTCAGCATAGGCGGTATCGAGTTCGAAGAAGAAAGAACCATTTTCTTTTTTCCAGCTTCCCGTCGCCTGCAAGTCGCAGGGTTCCTGGACTGGACCTAGGACATTCAGAAGGAAGGGCCAGTTTTCCTTATTAGAGTAGGTCTTCAGAAAGACCTGGTTTAGATAAATCTGCGGTGTGAAGATCTTTTCTACTAATAGTTCCATGCGGCCTTGCGGCGTACGATAAAGGTCGATCAGATCTGCAGAAAGAGATAAGTCGTCGATCAGGTAGTTGTTAAATCGGATGTTCTTAGATAAAAAATTGATCCGCATGTCCTGGGAGCCTTCTGCGCGATCGCCGTGGGAAAGGATCACTTCCGCTCCGAAGCTGCCATCTGCGTTGGCTGTTGGAAGAAATGGGGAGAACTGAGCCAAGTGGCTCACATCCGCATAAATGGACCCGCTTAAAAGATGATCGGAAAGCTCGACTCTCAAGTTCCCTTTGACGGAAGATTCATGGGAGTCGAAAGCGATATCGCATAGGTCGAGGAAATGATCGGGCTTCCAAGCAAAAGCAAAACTGCCTGTAAAAGGTAATACTCCTTTCTCCGCATGCAGTTTTAAAAGGCCGCACCAAGAGGAGGCCGCTTTCTTTGTTTGGAGATGAGCCCTTAATGTTTCTACAGGATAATGATTGATCATCAGGTCGGTTGCAGCGAGGATCGTTTTGAGATTGCCCTGATGGTAGAACCCTTTTCCGATCGCACGGCCGGACAGGTCGGCATGAACTAAAGGGGAAAAAGGGGAAAGGCGGGGGATCGAATAAGTGATGATCCCTTTGCTCTTTTTAAGGTCGGGAAGCACCTTCCCTTTGCCTTGCAGCTTGAACAAGTTCGAGTAGAGCTGGAACTTTTCAACGAGGCAAACTAATTTTGGGGAAAGGGAAAATTGGGAGGAAAAAAACCAATCCCGGTTGAGGAGGTCCTGCAAAAGTCCAGAAGCTTGCTTTTCCATCGCTTGCAAGGCTTGGGGAAGTTCAGGCACGTTCACGTTGCTCAATTTTGCGCGGACCTTGCCTTGAAGGGGAGGCGTTGCAGATACAGTATTCCAAATCAACGACTCCCAAGTTTTCCAGTGGCCGTCGATCTGCAAATCAAAAAGGGCATCCCCTTCAAAAAAAAGAGGGTAGGCAAAAGGCAAGTTTTCGACAGCTCCGATGTGCGCTTTGATTGAGGAGGCGACGGTCTGCTTTGCTTTGCTGCCTTGGAGGAAGAGTTCCAGGTTGACAGGAGCTGAGTTTTTTGCTTCCTCGTTTGGAACAGCAAGCGATGCTACTTTGCATGAGAGCAAAAATTCTGAATTGTTTTTTTTCCATTTTCCGCTTGCTTCAAGAGAAAAATTGAGATGTCTGTCCGTTGTCAAGTTGTGCGTGTGGACCTGGTCGATCTTCAAGCGGCGGACCGAGAGATGGACAAGGGGTGTCAACTGCTTGATCTTTTGCTGCAGGATATTTTGATAGTCCTTATTCTCAAGGCCGCCGTCTGCTGCGGCCTGAAAGAACTGGTATTCTGCGCGGTCGGCATTTAGATAATTGATCACCATATGGCCTCGGAGCAGAGGAAAAAAAGCCAGGCGCAAGATTACGTGATCAAGTACCAATCCTTGGTCGCTGGAAAAATCGAGTTCGATCCTATTGATTTTCCAAGAAAAGGGGAGCTGTCCTTCCAAACCATCGATTTTTGCATGAACGTTGTTCTGCTGCAGGGCTTCTGTCGCAAGATCGGTGATCTTCTGTTTTGCCCATTTGGTTTGCATCGCCGTCAATGCGATGCATAACAACAAGAGCACAAAGATCGTGCTTACGATGAGAAAATGCACACAGAATCGGATTATACGTCCCATATCAGATCTCTTGAGTCCGTTACATGAATTTTGGAACAGGCTCTTTTGTTAAAAGGTTTGACCAATGCTGACTAATACTTTGTATACAGGATCGATCCCTTTTCTGCGATCTAAAGGAAACGCGACATCGATCCTGAACGGTCCCATAAAAGAAAAATAGCGGAGGCCGAGGCCCGTCGACTTAAACCATTTTCCATGCCATGTCGGAAGGATTGTTTCATACACGCTTCCAATATCTAAGAATGGAACAAGGCCGATCTTTTTTGACACGTGGAACCGCGCCTCTGCAGTAAAATAGATCGCCGATCTGCCTCCGATCGGGTTCCCATCGTGAAGAGGGCTGACAGTTCTGTAGCGGTATCCCCGAAGGTCTTGCTCCGATCCTCCTAAGTACCGTTTAGAAACGGGGACGGCGTTTAATGTTTCGCTCAAAATGGAGCCGACTGTCAGTTGCTGGGCAAACACGATCGATTCGCTTTTATTCAAAGGGTGATAGGTGCTTTCCGAGAGTTGATTGATCAGATAGAAGTCTTTTGCATCGGTGACATTCAGCGATGGCGTGGTCGTGTACTCAAAAGTGATCCCCCTCGTCGGGTTGAGCAGGTTGTTGGCTGTGCTATACCGTACATACAAAGGGAGCTCGAACAGCCAGTAGTTTCCATTGTGGACGCTTGCCGTGACGTACAGACGCTCTCCTTGCGCCCCTAATGAAAAGCGGACATGCTCTCCCCATCTCTGGTCCAAGCGGTTCATAAGGCTGTAGGAGCGCATCGAATACGCGAAGAGCGATTCATGCATCGCTTGAGCCTGCCAAATGTAATCTTGCCCGATCTGTAAGAAATCGGGATGGACGTACATCGCGTTACCGGTATGGCTGATGCGTGTGACGTCACCTTGAAAGCTCAAGCGGCGGCCCATCCCTCCCATGTTGCGGTTTTCCCAGCCGAAGGTGATACCGGGGCCAAATACCGTCTGATAGCTCACGCCGACATTGACGCTCTGGTGCTTGGTTTCGCTAACCTCGATCTTCATCGGGATCTCTCCGTTGGGATTGATCGCATCTTCATGAGTGATCAACACTGAGCTGAAGAGACCGGAATCAAGAAGGGACTCTTGGGTCTTTTCGACGAGCGCGCTATTATAGGTCGCGCCTTCCGTCCAATCGGTCTTTCTTTCGACAAAGAGGGGCTTTACCTTGTCGAGTCCGGCGACCGTTACAGGGCCGAAGACCGCTTGGCGTCCCGTTTTGACGGCAACGCATACGCGGACGCTTTTTGTTTTTCCATCGACAATAACCTCTCGGCCATCAATCTGCGCGAGGGGAAAGCCGCATTCAGAAAGCGACTCGAGCAGTTTCAGTTCTGAACTCAAGATTTTTCCCGTCAAGGCAGGTTTACCAAGCTTGACATCGATCTCTTCCAAAGAGACAGGGCAGCATCCTTCCGGCTCGTCCGGAGATTCGCAGTAAAGGTGGATCTTGTATTCTTCCAAGCAATAGAGCGGACCAGGCTCGATGAAGACAAATACGTGCACTTGGCTTAGGATCTCTTGAACGCGGATATTGACCTTGGCCTCATAATATCCATGCGCATGAAGGACTTTGATCAAACCAGGAATATCGGACTCTGCGCGGTATCTTAGCGCATTGATCGACGCTGGAGGCCTTTTCTTTAACGAGGTCAGTTGGGAAAACGATTTGATCGCTTTGAGAGCTTTGTCGTCATTCAAACCTTCGAACTCTACAGAATAGTCCACTCTTTCCGCATGCAGGGCAAGCGGAAAAAAGGAGATTGCACAGAAAAGCAGACGAATTTTTAAGTGTCGCAGCATGAGCAGAGAAAAAATTGTTTTTTCATTTTGCCCTATGAAAACATGAAGGTCAATGAAGGAATTTCAGAAAGAGAGAAAAAAAATCTTGGAAATAATTCTTTCAATTTCTTAGGATCCAGATTAGTGAATACCAACTATAGGGGTTATGGTATGAAGAAATTCGCATTATTAACTACGCCTATCCTCAGCTTAGGAGCTGCAGCTCTTTTCGCTGATGCTCATAATGAGCATGCGATGGCGGAGCGTTCATTTGCACAACAGGCCAGCGGGTTTGTTGCAGCGCAAAATGGACAAACTGGAAGTGGACAAACTGGTAATGATCAGAGCAGTGATGGCGGTTATCGACTACCATCCCGTGAGATCACACCAGAGGCGCAGCCAAAGGTCACTCACTGGGCAGATCCCTTCATCACAGCTGACTTCATCTGGTGGAAAGCTGTTGAAGAGAACGTCCACTATGCGTACACAGGAGCAATCACAACAACGACTGCCAATGCGCATAAAGGAAGCTATCATTCTCCAGACTTTGATTTCGAGCCTGGTTTTAAACTCGGCTTTGGCTTGAAGTTCAGACATGATGGTTGGGACCTATTTGCTCAATGGACATGGCTCAACGAGTTCGAAGGCCATGACCATGTTCACACAAGAACAAATTCTCAAGCCCATTCGATGGTGCATTCAGCATTTACGCCGCAAATTGGCCTGCAAGGCGATATCACATTTGATAGAGCTCATGCAGAATGGTCGATGCACTTTAATGCTCTGGACATCGAACTTGGACGCAACTTCTTTATCAGCCGCTACCTGACTTTAAGACCACACTTCGGTTTTAAATTCGGATGGGTAGATCAAGATTACCACGTCAAAGCTCATAACTTGAGCGCATTGCAGCCGCTTACACAAGCAGTTACTCCGCCATCAGAAGCATCTTCTAAGATGGACCAAGACTTCTTCGGCTGCGGTATCAGAACTGGTTTGGACACAGTATGGTACTTCACTAAGCATTGGGGCCTCTACGGAGAGTTTGCAATCAGCGCTCTTTGGAGTGATTTCCATTCTAAGAGAGAAGACCATGTTGCATCTAATGCAATTGCAAAAGTTGAAAACCTGGATTTCAAACGCACGCTCACAACATTGACTGAAGTGTTGGAGCTGGGACTCGGTTTCCGTTACGACTGCACATTCTTCCTTGGTGATTATGAGTTCTATCTCCAAGCTGGATGGGAAGAGCAAATTTGGTTCAACCAGA